>NZ_BTPT01000030.1:0-75068 GCF_054408565.1 Vallitalea sediminicola | reverse complement strand
GAATTACCTGTCGTAATTCATTCGGGAGATACTTATTCAGAAAGAGGTCTTTTGAAATATTCACAGCCAATAGAGGTGGATGAAATAGCCAATATCCATAGAGATATTAATTTTGTTATAGCTCATATGGGAGATCCCTGGGTTATGGATTGTGCAGAGGTATTATATAAGAATCCTAATGTATATGCAGATATTTCAGGTTTGATTGTTGGGGACAAAAAACAGGTGAGATTAATGATGAAACAAAAACTTTTCATGAACCATATTAAAAGAGCAATAGTATATACAAATGATTATAAAAAAATATTATATGGTTCGGATTGGCCATTGGTAGATACCCAGGCATATATTAGATTTATTAAAAAACTTATTCCAAAAAAATATTATCAAGATGTTTTTTATAATAATGCTAAGAAAGTATTTAATTTATGATATTCAACTGATTGAATATTTAAGCCTTAACCATAATATAATTAAATGTTATAATATTAATCATTAAAGATTATGAGAGGAAAACTTATGAAGATAACATTTGAAGAAGTAGACAAAACAAAAGTTGAACCATTTGAATACATTGCAAAATGGAGCAATGACCCAGAGATAAAATATTTTATTGGAGCTAACTTAAAGGAGGGTGAAATGCCTAATCGTCACCCAGAAGATTTATGTAAATCAGCTAAAGGCACCGATAAACATATTTATCTAATAAAAGATGATACAAAACCTATTGGAGACTTATCTATTATGATTGATCCACCACATCTCAAGAAAAAAGAAAAAAACACAGGGTGGATTAGTATCTGCATAGGTGAAAAAGAATATAGAGGTAAAGGTATCGCTCAGTCAGCTATGGATTTTCTAGAAAATGAGTGCAGAAGATTAGGAATGAAACGTATTGAATTAGGTGTATTTGAATATAATGAACGAGCTAGGGCTTTTTATAAAAAAATCGGCTATGAAGAATTTGCTAGAATAAAAATTTTGTTTATTATAATGGTAAGTGGAGAGAAGACATAAGGATGGAAAAATACTTATAATCAGCATATCCATTAACTAATTCAATATTTTATTATATTTTTATCAAAATATGGAACTTTTTCTAAATGTTTACGTCTAAGATATATAAGTTAAAAATAAATGACATTATTGCCATTTACTAAGCTTTAATTAACTAATTATAGTTAAGAAAGGGGAATAAATATAATGAAGAAAAAAGTAATAAGTTTAGTATTGATGGCTGTACTTTTTATAACTTTATTTAATGGTAGTATGGTATATAAAGGAATTGATGTAAACGCAGAGGAATTTAGAAATGGATATGCACTTATACCGCAAAAGTTTGATAGTACAGGAATTGATACAAAAACAACATTTTTATTAAAAGTAGAAGATAACCAAAGTTTAACACTTGATGAAATTAATAAAGGTTTGAAAATTAATGAAGAACTAGAATTTAAGGTTAAAAAAGTTGAAGAAGGTTTTATAATAACTCTTAGTAAGGAGTTAGAAAAAAACAATCTGTATACATTTAGTTTTAAAGATATAACTTGGACATTCCAAACAATGTCTAGCTTCTCATTATTGGGTGTATTACCACGTAATGAATCTGTTAATGTTCCAACTAATACAGGAATAGAGTTTTATTTTAGTCATGAGGGTGCTGATGTAAATGAATTCTTAGAGATTACTCCTAAAGTAAATGGAAAATTTGAATCTCATGGAAATGTTGTTGTTTTCGCTCCAAAAGGTGGATTGGAACCAAAAACATTATATACTGTGACCTTGAAAAAAGGATTGAAACTAAAGGAATCAGAACAAGTATTAGAAGTCGATTATGTTTTTAGTTTTGAAACAGCTGCCAAGAAAAATGATGAATATAAAGAACCAGATGGTTATTTTAATTTTAGAAATATAATAAATGAATTTGCAACATCAGAAAAGCCAATGATTCCAATGGATTATTATATTTATAATGATAAAAAAGCTGAGAAACCAATATCAGTTGATGTTTATGCTTATAAATCTATGGATGACTTTGCAGAGGCAATAAACAAGTTTAATAGAATACCTAGATGGTCATATTTTGGTTATGAAGATGAGAAAATCGAAACAAAGGGACTATCAAAAGCAATGACTTTTGAACAACCTATTGAGAAAGAAAATTATAATCAACAGTTCCTGAATCTACCTGAAAAATTACCTAGTGGTTATTATATAGTAGATTGTCACTGGGAAGATATTACTTTCCAAACATTTATACAAGTGACAGATCTAAGTTTTTACTATATGAGTTCTGGTGAAAGAGATTTCATTCTTTACGAAGGTGTAAATGCAAAAGCAAATTCTGATAATTTATCAAATGATAGTAAAAACATCATATGGTTGAATGATCTAAAGACAGGAAAGCCAGTAAAAGATGGTGTTGTTACATTATATAAAGGAAAAAAAACTTATAAAAGTAATAAAGATGGTATTGTTGAAATCAATACAAATAATGATGACAAAACAGAAAATAGTATATATAAAATAGAAGCAGGTAACAAAAGTGCAATTTTAGTAGACTTTGCTAATTATGGTGGAGACTCGGCAAGCAAGTATTATTGGAAATACTTCCAAACTGATAGAGGTTTGTATAAGCCAGATGATACAGTAGAATTTTGGGGATTTTTACAGAATAGATATGAAGATGAAAATATTGAAGATATCACTGTAGAAATATCACAAGGTGGATGGTTCTACTGGGATTACCTACCATTTTCTGATGATATGCCATATGAAACAATCACTATGAAAACTGATAATGGTTTCTATAATGGTAAAATCCAATTACCTAATCTAGATGAAGGTAGTTATCAAATATCTGTTAAAAATAAAGAGCAGATCATATCTACTAGTTACATTGAGGTAAAGAATTATGTAAAACCGGCTTATAAAATTGAGTTATCAAAAGATAAAGAAGCAATATTCCTTAATGAAAAAGTGGATTTTGACATTGACACATTATTTTTTGAAGGAACGCCTGTATCTAATTTAGATGTGAATTATAATATCAATGGATTAGATCGTGAAAATGGAACAAAGACTTCAAATAAAAAAGGAAATGTTAGTGTTTCTTATACGCCAAAATATATAGAAGGAACCCAAGGAATTCAAAATATTAGAATGAATGCATATGCACAGCTTCCTGAATCGGGTGAAATCTATGGAAATGAAGAAGTAAGAGTATTCATAAATGATATTAATGTGGATATTGATAGCAATATAGAAGGAAAAGAAGGAACTCTAGCTGTTCAAGTAAATAAATACGATTTGACTAGGCTGAATAATGATACTGCCAAAGATTATAATGATTATTTAGGTGAAGCTAAAGAAGGTCAAAAGATAACAGGAACAGTATACAAAAATGAGTGGAAGAAAAAAGAGATTGGTGAATACTATGACTTCATTAATAAAGTTGTAAGAAAGAACTATGAATATTATAAGGAAACAACTAAAATCAAAGATGTCGTGTTAGTAACAAACAAAGAAGGAAAGGCAGAAATAAAAGTTGAATTACCAGATGTAAAAGATTGTTATTATACCGCAGAATTAAACACAGTTGATTCTAAAGGTAGAAAAATGAAATTTGACCAATATTTTGGAAATTCTAGAATGTCTAATCCTCCTAGGTCAAATGAAAATATAGAAGACCACTATATGTTGAAATCAGATAAAAAGTCTTATGATGTTAACGAAGAAATGAAAATCAAGTTTGTCAATAATGATGAATTATTAGAAGAAGGTAGTTATCTATATGTGACAGCACAAAATGGGATAAAAGATTATGAAGTCATTAATTCTCCAGAGTATAATAAAATATTTGATGAAATTTCTATACCAAATGTAGAGATTAGGGGAATATATTTTAATGGAAAAACTTACGTAGAAGCAGAGAGTTTTTCCCCAAGATTAGATTTTGAAAAAAATAGAATCATATTTACTGCTGAGACAGACAAAGAAAGCTATAAACCTGGAGATTTGTGTAAAGTCTCATTGAAAGCCGTGGTCTATTCAAAAGAAGAAAATAAAAATATACCTGTAACAGATGTATATGTAAATGCTAGTCTAGTTGACGAAGCATTACTGAAATTAAATGATAATGAAATAGATACATTAGAAGAATTATACCAATGGGTTCAGGGAGGTATTGGCAGCACTTATGGTTCTCATAACAACATGAGTAATAACATGAACCATTTTGGATTAAGATTTACTATGGATACAGATAAATGTTGTGATGAAGCTGTTAGTGAATCTGCAATGATGATGAATACCAAATCTGATTCAGCTGATGTTTATGTTAGATCCGTGTTTAAAGATACTGCGTTGTTCAGGACAATAAAATTGGATGAAAACGGTGAGGGAACATTCACATTTAAATTACCTGATAATGTAACGTCATGGCGTATGACATTTGCAGGTATCTCCAAAACATTGAAAGCTGGGTCTAATAAAGAAGAACTTATAGTATCATTACCATATTTCATCAACACAAGTCTTAACAAGACTTATTTAGTAGGGGATAAACCATATATCGGGGTTAGTGTATATGGAAAAGAATTAAAAGAAGGCGAAGATATTAAATATCAAGTAACAGCAGAAGGAACGGATTATCAAGTAACAGCTACTGGAAAAGCTTTTGAAAGAGTTAATATTCCTCTATGGGAGATGGAGGATGAAGGAGCTTATGATATAGTAGTAAAAGCAATCTCTGACTCGGGTCATACTGATGGTATTAAACAGACAATAAATGTAGTAAAGACATACCACGAAATGAAAGTTGCTGATTATTATGACTTAGTCAAAGATATGAAAATCAAGACAAATAACAAAGGTATCACTAATTTAACAATGGTTGATAAAGGAAGAGGTAAATTCATACCGGATCTATATTCACTTATGTATAGTGGCGGCAAGAGAATAGACCAAAAATATTTGGCATATAAGGCAAGCGAAATATTAACTAACACATTTGGTATGAAAGATATTTTAAAAGATGAGGTTAAATTATCTGATTATCAAGTAAATGATGGTGGGTATGCAATACTTCCATATGCCAAAAGCGATATAGAAACAACTGTTAAATTATTACCTATAATAAAAGATGACATCAACAAAGAAAAAATCAAGAAATATCTATACAACGAATTAGGTAATGATAAAAGTAGAAATAAAGTAGCAGCCCTTTATGGATTAGCGGTTTTAGATGAGCCAGTATTATTGGATATTCAGAAGATAGAGGGAATATCTAACCTTAATCTAAAAGATTATCTATATCTAGCACTTACTTATAGCGAACTTGGTGATAGATATAAAGCAAATAATATATACAATAAATATATAGCTGAATATGAAGAAGAATATAAAACAGTAAAACGTATTAAATATGGGAAATCAGAAGATAAATATCTAGAGTATACAGCTCTTATGATGCTGTTAGCTTCAAATCTAGATATGGATGATAAAGATTTGTATTATGAGTATGTAACCACCACTTATTCCAAGGAGATATTGGTAAACAGTGAAAAATTAACTTATATCAGTAATGAAATGGAAAAAGTAAGTAAAGAAGAGCCAAAGGTCGTATATACTTATCAAGGTAAAAGTTATGAAAAAGTTATAAAAGACGGTTGGCCTATAAATATAGATGTACCATCTATCAATATTGATCAGTTCAGTGTTAAGAGTGTAGAGGGAGACGTAGCATTAATAGCGGTTTATGATAAAGAAGTTATTAATGGTATGAAACAAGATGATAACATAAAAATTATGAAAGAATACTATAATTATGCTACAGGCAAGAAAACTAATACATTCAATCAATCTGATATAGTGAAAGTAGTAATAGATGTAGATATTGATAAAAAGGCTATTGATAACTATTATGCAGTAACTGATTTTGCTCCATCAGGTCTAGTACCTATTGAAAGTTCTAGAAATTTTGGTCTTAATAATGACGGCAGGTATTATTATAAGGATGTTGAAGGGCAAAAAGTAACCATGTATATTAGTAAGAATTATGACTATGATGAAGAATTATACTATTATGCAAGAGTTATTACACCAGGGACTTATAAAGCAGATGGAACAATTGTTTTAGGAAACAAAGTGAAAGATAGTATTAAGATTTCAAATCCTAGCGAAATAGTAATAATTAAATAAGAATTAGTTCTAAGGCAACCACCGAAAGGTGGTTGTTTTTACGTATTGACGAATGTAATATATTGATGTATTGTTATAGTTGCAAATGATGATTAATATATATATTGAACTAAAAATCTATTATTAATTTTTAGGAAGGGAAGGGAACAAATGAAAGTAGCAATTATTGGTGCAGGAAACGGTGGGACTAAATTACTTAAGTTATTTAAGGAAATGGACAATGTAATTATTGGATTAGTGATTGATAAGAATTACGATGCACCAGGAATAGTATTAGCAAAAAAATACGGCATCAATTATACTGATGACATGAGTAATATTGACAATAGTATTGATGTTATAATAGAAGCAACTGGAATTAAAGAACTTGCTGATGCTGTGAAAGATAAATTTCCTCAAAAACAGATGGTTGATTCAAAGATGGCAGAATTGATGATGAGAATCGTTGACAAACAAGTATCAATAAGTGACCAGCTCAACAATCAATTGGATATAATTAATAATACAACTGAAGTATTGAAAAATGAAATGGATAAAGTTTCTACTACGACAAAACTTCTTAATGATGTGAGTCATAATCTAGTACATTCTTCAAATGAATCAAAACAGTACATAACCCAAACAGATCAAATAATTAATTCTGTTAATCATATAACACAACAAATCAAGATATTAGGGTTAAATGCTAATATTGAAGCTGCAAGAGCAGGTGAACATGGTAGAGGTTTCTCTGTTGTAGCTAACGAAGTACAAAAACTATCGGATAACACTAAAATGTTTGCTGATGAGATATCTGGATTATTGAAATCTCTATCTGTTGAGAATGAAAATATTAACAACCAAATAGAGAAACTAGGTAGTCTCACAGAAGAACAAGATGATATGGCATCTAATGTAAATGATGTAATAGAAAAATTAGTTACAAAAGTAGCTAGATAAGTTGAATTAAATAATTATAGCTCTCCTATTATAAGTTCCTATAAAAAAGGGAATTATCTATATGATGGTGAAACCAATTGAGTGGTAAACCAAAATGTAGAAATAGGAGAGATTTATTTTGGGAAAAAACTTACATGTTGGATTTGATATTGGTTCTACAACTATTAAAATTGTAGTATTGAATCAAAATAAAAAAATAATATTTTGTAAATATAAAAGACATTATTCTGACATAAAAGAAAGTGTTAAAGAGTTTATTGGTGAAATATACGATAAGTATAATAACAGTAATGTAACAATCAATATAAGCGGTTCCGCTGGGCTAGGCATATCAGAAAGACTTGATATACCTTTCGTTCAAGAGGTTATTTCTTGCAGTATAGCTATAGAAAATCTTGCACCTGAAACAGATGTGGCTATTGAACTTGGTGGAGAAGATGCCAAAATAATATATTTTACTAATGGAGTTGAACAGAGAATGAATGGTACTTGTGCTGGAGGTACAGGTGCTTTCATAGACCAGATGGCTTCACTATTAAAAACTGACCCACAGGGACTTAATGAATTGGCTAAAGAATACAATAATATATATCCTATTGCAGCAAGATGCGGTGTATTTGCAAAAAGTGATATACAACCATTGCTTAATGAAGGAGCAGCAAAAGAGGATATAGCTGTATCTATATTCCAGAGCATTGTAACTCAAACAATAAGTAATTTAGCATGTGGAAGACCTATAAAAGGTAATGTTGCTTTTCTAGGAGGTCCACTTTATTTTTTGTCAGAACTTAGAAAGAGATTTGAAGAAACTCTTGATCTGCAAGGAGAACAAATCATTTTTCCTTTTAATTCACATTATTTTATTGCCATAGGTGCTGCGATTAACTCTGTAAAAGATAATTCCATAACAACGAAAGAGTTATATAGCAGGTTAGGGGAATTAGATAAAAGTAATGATTATCAAGTAAAAAGATTAAGGGCATTATTTAAAGATAATGATGAGTTGAATGAATTTAGAAAAAGACATATAACAGATAGTATACCTAGAAAAGATATGTCATCATACAGTGGAAATTGCTATTTGGGTATAGATGCTGGGTCAACAACTACAAAAATAATCTTAATGGGAGATAACCATGAGATATTGTATAGTTATTATAACAGTAATGAGGGGCGACCATTAAAAATTGTTATAGATATAGTAAAAGATATTTATAATCAATTGCCAGATGGGGTCACTATAGTTAAAACTGCTGTTACAGGTTATGGAGAAGGTTTAATCAAAAGTGCGTTAAAGATAGATATAGGAGAAATTGAAACAATAGCACATTACAAAGCCGCAGAACGATTTTTACCAGGAGTTGAATTCATATTAGATATTGGTGGACAAGATATGAAATGTCTGAAAGTCAAGAATGGTGTAATAGAGAATATTATGCTCAATGAAGCATGTAGCTCAGGATGTGGTTCTTTTCTAGAAACATTCGCAAAATCTCTTAATCTAACAGTAGAAGATTTCAGTGAAAAAGCTCTTTATGCAAAAGAACCCGTTGATCTTGGGTCAAGGTGTACTGTATTCATGAATTCAAGAGTAAAACAAGCACAAAAAGAAGGGGCAACAATTGGTGATATATCAGCAGGTTTATCATATTCATTAATTAATAATGCCCTACAAAAAGTTATTAAGATAAAGAACCCAGAAGAAATGGGAAAGAAGATTATAGTTCAAGGTGGGACATTTCATAATGACGCTGTTCTTAGAAGCTTTGAATTAATTTCAGATAGACAAGTTGTAAGACCTGAAATAGCTGGTATGATGGGAGCTTACGGATGTGCATTAATAGCAAAAGAAAGGTATATTGAAGGAGAAACGACAACGCTATTAACAAAAGAAAAATTAAATAGTTTTAACAGAAAGATTCATCATCGTAGATGTGGGTTATGTGTCAATAACTGTATGCTGACAATAAATGAATTTGAGGATGGTAGAAGTTTCGTAAGTGGTAATCGTTGTGAGAGAGGAAGCGGTAAAACAAGCTTAAAAGCTGATCTTCCTAATCTATATCAATATAAATTGCAACGATTATTTAGATATAAACCAATAAGTAGGGATAAAGCAAAAGCGGTTGTAGGAATACCTAGAGTAATGAATATATATCAAAATTATCCACTATGGTTTACTTTTTTAACTGAGTTGGGATTTAGAGTTATTATATCTCCACCAAGTAACAAGAAAATATATGAAAAAGGTATGGAAACCATACCTTCTGAATCAGCGTGTTATCCTGCAAAAATTACTCATGGACATATCATGAGTCTTATCCAAAAACAAGTGGATATGATATTCTATCCTTGCATATTTTATGAGAAAAAGGAATTTGCATCAAGCGATAATAATCTAAATTGTGCACTAGTAATCTCTTACCCAGAAGTTATAAAAAACAATATGAAAATACTTGGAGAGAAGAATATTAAATTCTTGGACCCATTTTTAACTCTGGATAATAAAAATGCGTTAGCTAAGGTACTCCATGAAACTTTTAAAGAATATGGAATAGATAAAAAACAAGTAGAGAGAGCATTAAAAATCGCTTGGGATGAAAATGAAGCTTTCAAAGAAGATATTAGAAATAAAGGAGAAGAGACCTTAGAATATCTGAAGGAAACTGGTAAGAAAGGAATAGTTTTATGTGGAAGACCATATCATATAGATCCCGAAATCAATCATGGTATACCAGAGCTCATTAACAACTTAGGTATGGCTGTGTTGACAGAGGATTCTGTTGCTCATCTAGGCAAAATAAATAATCCTTTAAGAGTGGTTGATCAATGGACGTATCATTCAAGAACTTATAGAGCCGCTAGTTTTGTAACAACAACAGATTATCTGGAAATAGTTCAGCTTAATTCCTTTGGCTGTGGTCTAGATGCTGTAGCAACAGATATGGTAGCTGAAATATTGGAAAATAATAATAAACTGTACACATTAATTAAAATAGATGAAGTAAATAACCTAGGGGCAGCTAGAATAAGGCTTAGATCGTTAAAAGCAGCAATGGATGAAAGACATAACAATCAAATCAGACCTAAGCATGTAAAAGATTTTTATAAGAAGAAAATATTTACACAAGAAATGAAAAAAACTCACACGATTCTTGCACCACAGTTATCTCCAATACACTTTGAGTTACTAGAAAAAGCCATAAATAGCTGCGGTTATAATCTTAAAATACTTCCACATGTTAATGAAAAGGTGCTAAAAGAAGGTTTGAAATATGTTAACAATGATACCTGTTATCCTTCTATCATGATTGTTGGACAGATACTGTGTGCACTTAAGTATGGTAACTATGATAGGTATAATACTTCAGTGATAATATCTCAGACTGGAGGAGTTTGCAGAGCCACTAATTATATAGCTATCATCAGAAAAGCTCTACAAGACGCTGGATTTGGTGATGTTCCTGTTTTATCATTGAATGCCGTTGGTTATGAAAAAAATCCAGGATTCAAATTGAACTTGACTATGATAAATAGAATGATAATGTCTGTATTGTATGGAGACCTTTTCATGCAGCTGATATATAGAACAAGACCCTATGAAAAAATAGAAGGTTCATCAAAAAGATTACATGACAAATGGAAAATGATATGTATAGATAATATTATTAATGATAGTAGACTTAGACCTGAAATCATAAGAGGAATAGTCAACGATTTTGATAGAATACCTCTATATAATACCAATAAACCTAAAATAGGTTTAACAGGTGAAATCTTTGTGAAATTTAACCCATTCTCTAATAATCAGATAATAAAAATGATTGAGAAAGAGGGAGGAGAGGCTGTTGTACCTGATTTAATAGATTTTTTCTTATATAGTGTATATAATTCTAAGTTTAAAAGCAGGTACCTAGGTAAAAGTAAAGTCAAAGCTTTGGCATGTGATATTGCCATCAAGTATGTAGAAGCTTTTAGAAGACATCAAAGAGAAGCATTAGAAAATAGTAATAGATTCAAGAACTCCAGAACGATTGGACAGCTAGCTAGGGGAGCACAAAATATTCTTTCTCTAGGTAATCATGCAGGAGAAGGATGGTTCTTAACAGCTGAAATGATTGAATTACTTGAAAGTGGTGTGAAAAATATTATATGTATGCAGCCATTTGCTTGTTTGCCTAACCATGTTACTGGAAAAGGGATGTTACGAGCGTTAAAAGAAAAATATCCAGAAGCTAATCTGTTAACGGTAGATTACGACCCAGGGGCAAGTGAAGTGAATCAACTTAATCGTATAAAACTAATGTTTGCAGTTGCATTCAAAGACATAGAGAATACTGAAAAATACGTGGGAAAAACTAAAATATTATAATAAAACCAAGGTGCTAGTAATCTAAAATTGTTTGCTAGCACTATTTTTGTAAAAAGGCACATATAATCAATTTATTTTAAGTATTTTTAATAAAATGTTAATATTGTTAAAAATGCAGAATATAATGGACAATAATTACAATAAAGAATATAATAGTAGATAATAGATTGAGAATTACAAAAGGAGGTATTTGAGTAGGTTCAAAAATATTTATAATAATAACTGAAATAAAGTTTTTATCAAATTGTAATAGGAAAGGGAAGTTATTATGAAAAAATTAGTAGTTTTAGTTGTTTCATTGTTGGTTATGGCTAATAGCTTGACAGTAATGGGTGCAGATAGTAAATATGCATATTCCTTTGGTACAAACTATTCTAAGGATTGGTATGACTATAATATTGATACATCTCAAATAGCAAAAGATGCATCTACTGATTTCGGTATAGCTGGATATGATTCCCGTTATAATATTAAGCCGACCGTTCAATATATGAGAGGTTATAATCCAGATACAGATATGCCAAGAATGGAAAGTGAAATTTTATTTTTTGATGGACATGGTAACAGTCAATGTGTTGCTTTTAATTATAAGAAAAAAGATGGTGATTATAAAACAGGTATCTTTTATGGAGAAGATTATGATAGCTTGACATCAGGATATAAATTTGCAGGAATTAGAAGCTATAATTTTTCAAAAGTCAAATTAGTAACATTTGCAGGATGTAAAACTGCAGAAGGTACTGATAATATTACTATAAGAGCCATTGATGAAGGTGCTGAAACAGCTGTTGGTTGGGAAAAATCAGTAGGGACTAGATCTTTTTCAAGGTGGTTATCACGTTACACAAATGAATTAGCTTTGGGAAAGAGTGTAAAAGAAGCTGTTGATTATGCTAATGGTTTTACATACACTGATAATAATGTTAAAACTGTGGTAATAAAAGGTAATGAAGATTTAGTCATAATGAATAGTAAAGATAAAGCAAATTTCTCTATCAATAATGATAATTTTGGAGAAAAGAAATCAGTGAAAAATAAAGATGAAATTTTAAATATTGAAGAGTTGAAGGAAATTGATGTAAGCATAGATTTATCTTTTGATTCAGAGAAAGAAGATTACAGTAACATATCAACGTTTATAAGCGATAAAGTAAATTCGCAATTTAATATTGATGATTATAACACTTATCTAACTAAAAGAAACAATAATTCTTCTATAATTGATTTGATTTATAAAATTGGTGATTATGAAACAAATAGCTCATATACAGTATTTGTTGAAAATGAAAAAGTTGTAAAGATTATTGATAATACAATCATAGTTGATAAACAACCTATTACAAATAAAAAAACAGTTTGCGAACAGTATTCTATACAGAATAATACAGAGAACCCTATAAGTGATGAGTATCAAATAGAGGAACAAGAAAGTAAGTATTATTATGATATAAACAATAAGAAACATTATAATATAGTTTTATTGACACTTAGACACGTAGCTACAAATACATTGGTTAAGGTAGAACATTTTTATGAGGTAAAATAAATTAACATTAACAGAGTCAAACTAAAAAGGACATCTCTCATTGTATTTTCATGAGATTTGTCCTTTTTTCATAAATTATTAATACCTATTCTATTCTACGGGTTTCATGATTTTTTTTGTAATACAAATAAATATTATAAACTCAACGATTATAACAGCATAGCAGAGTAATAGATTTTTAGTAAATCCATACACGATAAACGCTATGAAGGATATAAGCCCAGCTATTAAAGCATAGGGCAATTGGGATGTAAAATGAGCATCCAGTTTTGCTTGAGCTCCTGTAGCAGAGAGTACTGTTGTATCACTTATTGGTGAGCAATGATCTCCAAGGATAGCACCACTTAATACGGCTGCCATAGCTGGTAACATCATTGAAGGGTCAGTTGCAGCTAATATCTTACCAACAATCGGTAATAATAAACCAAAAGTTCCCCAGCTGGTTCCAGTCATAAAAGCAATGAAACTTCCAATTATAAACATAATAGGTATCAATAGGTCAGGATTCATTTGTGAATTTTCAATCCAAGTAGCCAAATATTGACCAGTGTTAAGTTTATCAATAACATCAACTAATGTCCAAGCAGTAATTAATATTATTGATGCAGGAAGCATAGAACGGATACCTGCCTTAGCAGCACGGAAAAGATGCTTTCCCGCAACTTCACCAGTGGATATAGCAAATATAGTTGCTATGATTGTAGTGATTACAGAACCACGGAAGAGTGGAAGAGTAATATCTACAGTTAACATTTGACTAATGTCCCAATTGGCTTCATATAACATACCACCTAAGATTAGGATGATCAGTGATAGGATAGTGATTATTAATGCCCACTTAGAACCTTTGTTAGTAACTGCCTGAACATGAGAAATATCTTCTGCTGATTTGGAACAGCTGATATCATTTCCTTCTTCAGCTTTTTTTTCATATATTTTCATTTTACCAATGTTTATATTGAATTTTATAACTATAAATACCATTATAAGTGCTACGATAGCGTAAAACTGCATAGGAATCATTCGCCAATAAGCACCAGTTCCTGTGGTTGCAGTATAACCTACTTTTTTGAAAACACCTGTTAGTGTACCTATTATGTAAGCTCCCCATGTAGAGATAGGTAATAATATAACAACAGGAGCACTTGTTGAATCAATGATATATGAGAGTTTCGCACGACTGATACTATAACGGTCTGTAATAGGTTTTGAAATTTCCCCGATAACTAGAGCATTGAAATAATCATCAATAAATATGACAATACCTAGAATCCAAGCAACAATTTGTGCTGCTTGCTTATTTTTTATTTTGGAAACAGCAAAATCAGCAAAAGCTTTTGTTGAATTAGTAATAGTCAAAAGAGTTGTAATTATACCTAGTAACAACAAAAAACCGACTATTGGCATGTGCCAAGAAAAATCTGTTATGATTCCCCAAACTGTAGTAGCTATGTATGATATTGTATCTAATACATTAAAACCATGAGCAATGAGGGAGCCTATAATAATTCCAACAGATAGAGACATGATAACTTTTTTAGTTATAATAACTAAAACAATCATGATAATTGCGGGTACTAAACTTAAAAATAGTTCCATAATATCCTCCTAATAATTTTATTAAACAGTAAAGTTTCTCTAAATTAAAAAAGACAATAGTCTACACTATTGTCTGAAAGTATCTTATTCAAATAATAGCGCCTTCACTACTTGGTAGTGAGAGTGATAAGTCTGTTAAACTTAACTCCAACATTATCTCTTGGCAGATAATAATGCTTCGGCAGATCATCCTTTCATCATACGTTATCGCTTGCCAAACTGGTTATGATTACTAATAATCTCTGCGCCTCTATTATGCTTATTCTATTGTCAATATTGAATTATACAGGAGGACAATATATAATGTCAAGTTGAATTTATGATTATAAAGTTTTTCTAGGTATTTTACTTTCTTTGTTAAATATTTCAATCAATTCTTTAACAGCTGTATCTATATCACTAGAATCAACTTCATAATCAAAAGTACCATAATATTTTTTCCATTTTTTGTACATAGGGTCATAATAATTATCAAGTAGAAGACCCACAAAATCATGAAGATTTTCTTTTTCAATATATTCATTCATCAAGTTATAATCATGATTGGACATATATGATTTTATTGTGGTGAGCGAGTTTTTTATAAAAGATAAATTTTCTTCAAAAGTACCATTGGTTTCCATGTAATCATCTAACAATCTCTGAATTCTAATTTCCTTGTCAAGATTGACAAGTACGTGGATACCTGTTTTGATATGATTGATAGCATATGTTGGGACAACTCTTTTGCCTATTTTAGTGCTTTCTGCTTCAACAAATACAAGGGAATCATTAAAAGATACAGTTTTATCATAAACCCAAGATTCAAAGGCTTTTTGGGGAGGTTGTTCACCTAAACCTACGCCGCCAAACACTGAGCCACGATGGTTAGCTAATCCTTCAAGGTCAAGTATAGGCATGTCAGCTTTTTCTAAAGCTTTTAACAACAAAGTCTTACTACAGCCAGTGTATCCGTGTAAAACAATGTATGGAGAAGGAAGGGTTGTTCTACGGTCAAAGTCTTTTAGAATATATGTTCTATATGCTTTGTATCCGCCTTCTAACTGATAAGCGGGAAGATGCATCAAAGATATGACTGTAGCGATAGACTTGCTTCTTAGTCCGCCTCTCCAACAAAATATAACTATTTTACTATAACCTTTTGCTACTTTCTTAATTTTAGCATAGATCTCTGGTAGCTTATGAGCGGCTATTTCAAAACCTTCTTCTTTTGCGGTTATTTTATTAACATTTTTATAAGTATGTCCAAGATATTCACGTTCTTCATTATTGAAGATAGGTACATTGACAGCTCCTGGTATTGTTCCTTCTTCGAATTCCTTAGTAGTTCTAACATCTATGAAAATAACTCTATCCATATGCAGACATTTATCAATAGATATGGTTTCCATTACATTTCCTCTTTTCAAAGTATTTACTTTTTAGTATACGCAAGTTTATTTAACATTGATTAGTAAGCTGGGTTATACTATAATGAGAATAATGAGGCATAGCCTCTTTTATTCTTTAACCCATAATTGCTTTTATACTATAGTATACATTATTTGTAATATAAAATACAACAACAAATAGCAAAAATAACTTAAAACATTATCAGGAGGCGTACAATGGATATATACGAGAAATCACTTGAAATGCATGAAAAGAATAAAGGAAAGATCGAAATTGTTTCAAAAGTAAAAGTATCTAATAAGGAAGAACTGAGTCTTGCATACTCGCCTGGAGTTGCAGAACCTTGTAGAAAAATTGCTGAAGATGAAAATAATATATATAAATATACTTCTAAGGGTAATATGGTTGCAGTTATAACTGATGGTTCAGCGGTTCTTGGATTAGGTAATATTGGACCAAAAGCTGCATTACCTGTTATGGAAGGAAAGTCAATACTTTTTAAGAAATTTGGTAACGTTGATTCGTTTCCATTATGTTTGGATACACAAGAAACAGAAGAGATAATCAATATATGCAAGAATCTAGCTCCTTCACTTGGTGGGATTAATCTAGAAGATATATCTGCTCCAAGATGTGTTGAAATCGAGAGAAGATTAAAAGAAGAATTAGAGATTCCAGTGTTCCATGATGACCAACATGGTACTGCTATAATTGTAACTGCTGCATTGCTTAATGCTTGTAAATTAACAGGTAAAGACCCAAAAGAATTAAAAGTTGTTGTTAGTGGTGCAGGAGCGGCAGGTAGTTCTATCGTCCGTATGATTCATAATTATGGAGTAGGGGA
Source organism: Vallitalea sediminicola (assembly GCF_054408565.1). Classification (NCBI taxonomy): domain Bacteria; kingdom Bacillati; phylum Bacillota; class Clostridia; order Lachnospirales; family Vallitaleaceae; genus Vallitalea; species Vallitalea sediminicola. The sequence continues at coordinate 58,175 of NZ_BTPT01000030.1, read as the reverse complement.
TATTATTTCTGTAGATATAGATGGAATAATCAATTCCAAACGTGAGAACTTGGATTTCTTGCAGAAAGAGATACTTGCAATAACTAACAAGGAAGATGTCCAAGGTAATCTAGCCGAAGCCATGAAAAATGCAGATGCATTTGTTGGTGTATCCGCTGGCAATATAGTTTCCAAAGAGATGATTAAGTCTATGAATGATAATCCTTTTGTATTTGCAATGGCAAATCCAGTGCCAGAGATTATGCCAGAAGAAGCAAAAGAAGCAGGAGCCAGAATAATAGGTACTGGTAGAAGTGATTATCCTAATCAAATAAATAACGTTTTAGCTTTTCCTGGTATCTTTAGAGGAGCTCTAGATGTAGGAGCTAAAAAAATAAATGAAGAAATGAAATTAGCGGCTGCTTATGCTATTGCTTCCGTGATTGATGAAAAAGAACTTCGTGAAGATTATATTGTACCATCACCTTTTGATGAACGTGTAGTACAAGCGGTAGCAGAAGCAGTCACACAAAAAGCCGTTGAAACTGGTGTAGTAAGGGAAAAATAAATTATTGATAATTTTATGTTTCTCGATAATGTGAAATAATATAAAAAGTGAGTTGCGTGTAATTCGTAATTCACTTTTTTGCAAAAACCAAGTCAGAACAGAACAATTTTACTGACCTACTTGCACAAATAATATTATCATTATGAAATACACTCAAATTCTATATTGACAAAATAACTAAACAAACATATAATATTAGTAAATAACTATATAAGAATATTATTATATACTTAAGGAGGTAACTAATGAAGATTGATACAATGGAAGTTAATGTGTTAAAAGCATTGGCACATCCGGTAAGGCTTGAAATAGTAAAAAAGCTATTTGATGGAGAAAGATGTGTATGTGAACTATGTGATGATAATGAGTATTCACAAGCTAATATGTCACAACATCTAAAACTTCTAAAAGATGCAGATGTAGTTACTACCAGAAAAGATGGTAACAAGGTTATATATAATATAAAGCACGATGAAGTTAAAGATATTATTACGTTAGTGAATAAATTAGTAAGGACAGAGATTAATAAATTACTTAATAGCGAGGTATAGTCATGTTTAATTGGTTAGATCATTTGGCACAATTTTTTGTAACTAAATTATTTGGATTATCTATGGAAAGTAAATGGGGAAGTAGTATACATTTCTTCATCTACGATACTATCAAGATTATTATTTTGTTAAGTATAATGATATTTTTGATTTCATATATTCGCAGTTATTTTCCACCAGAAAAAACAAAAAGAATTCTTGCTAAGTTTAATGGTATTAAAGGTAATATAATGGCTTCACTTTTAGGTATTGTCACTCCTTTTTGCTCCTGTTCATCTGTTCCTATTTTTATAGGTTTTGTAGAAGCAGGAGTGCCATTGGGACTTACATTTTCATTTCTTATTACATCACCAATTGTAAATGAAGCTGCTTTTATTATATTGCTAGGTTTATTTGGTTGGAAATTAGCCGTTATCTATGTAATTACAGGAGTAATCGTAGGAGTCCTTGGTGGACTTATTATTGGAAAAATGAAGATGGAAAAACAAGTAGAAGAGTATGTATATAACACAAAAGTAGCACAGATCGACCTGAAGAAATTAACTATAAATGAAAGAATTTCATTTGCTGCTCAAAATGTAAGAGATATAGTTAAACGAATTTGGTTATTCTTAATAATAGGTATTGGAATAGGAGCAGCAATACATGGATGGGTACCTGAAGATTTTCTTGCTCAGTATGCAGGTGATAATAATCCTTTCGCTGTACTTATTGCAGTTGTATGTGGTATCCCACTTTATTCAAATGCTATGGGTACAATTCCTATTGCTCAGGCACTTATTGGGAAAGGTGTTGGTATTGGTACAGCACTTGCATTTATGATGGCGGTAACAGCTCTATCCGCACCTGAGTTGGTTCTTCTTAGAAAGGTAATAAAACCCAAGTTAATAGTTTGGTTTGTTATTGTAACTGGTATAGGTATATTGATAACAGGCTATTTATTCAATTTCATTGGGCATTTATTGATTTGATTAATCTATAAAAATTATAAAAGTGGAGGTAATACAAATGATTATTAAAATTCTTGGAGGCGGTTGTAAAAACTGTCAAACTCTTTACAAGAATACATTAGAAGCACTAAAAACTTTAGACTTAGAAGCTGAAGTATTAAAGGTTGAAGATATTAGTGAGATAATGTCTTATGGCGTTATGAAGACACCGGCATTAATTATTGATGATGAGTTGAAGATTATGGGACGTGTTCCAAAGTCTAAAGAATTGGTAAAATTGTTAAAATCTTATTAAATTGATATTTTATGCATTAAATGTAATAAAAATGATATGCTAAAAACTCCTATAAAAGTCATCAAATGACATTTGAATAAGTAGAAAACTTGATAAAACCTCTAAATTAGTGTATAATATTAATGGTAGAAAAAATAGAAGTAAAAAATACTAGTATTTGACATGCAAGGTATATAATGTTTTAGAGCAGTATATATTCAAACATGTCAAAAAAATGATTTAATTTTATTGGACATATTCTAATGATCGTTTTTTTAAAAAAAGAAAGTACTTTTGAAAATATTAGATTAGAACTGGGGTTTGTTTTGGGTCTATTTATTAGGCAAAAAGCTATGCTACTCTATGTAGTGGCATAATGTGAATATATTTATTATATGAAACATAAGCACTCTAACTCTTATCCCTTTAAGAGTTAGGTGCTTTTTTTAACTATATAAAAGTTCATTTATATAATTACCCTGTAGCTTTTATGTGACAATGTCACTTTATATATAAATAATAGAATGGAGGATTATATGGAAGTAAAAGATTTAAGTAAACAATTATATTCGAAAAATTTCAAAAAATGGGGATTTGATATGAACTTGTTCGTATCAATAGTATCAGCCATATTAGTATTAGGATTTATTATATTTACTATTGTTAAGCCAGAATTATCAGCAAATACTTTTAGTAACATTAACAATAGTTTAAATAAAAACTTTAATTGGTTATATGTGTTAACAATTAATTTGTCATTTATATTTTTAATAGTTGTTGGAACATCAAAACTTGGAAGAATAAGATTAGGTGGATTTAATGCAAAACCAGAGTATAATACTTTTTCATGGTATGCAATGTTATTTAGTGCAGGTATCGGTATTGGTATATTCTTTTATGGTGTAGCTGAACCTATCTATCATTTAGATATTCCACAAGAACTTAATTCGGGTTCAACATTTGATAATTTTAAGATAATGTATATGCATTGGGGAGCTCATGCATGGGCACTTTATGGACTAGTAGCTGTAGGTTTGGGTTACTTTGCATATAATAAGAAATTACCTTTTTCATTTAGAAGTTTATTTTATCCATTAATTAAAGAAAAGATTTTTGGAATATGGGGAGACATAATTGATACTTTTGCGGTAATGGCAGTATTATTTGGTCTTGCAACTTCATTAGGATTAGGTGCTAAGCAAATCAATTCAGGAATGAATTATGTTTTTGGGGTACCTATTAATTCAACAGTGCAAATTATACTGATTGTAGTTATTACATTTATTGCAACACTTTCTGTAGTAAGTGGTATTGCAAAAGGTATCAAGTTATTAAGTCAAGCTAATACAATTATTAGTGGAATTCTGTTATTAGCCATATTATTAATAGGACCAACAGTGTATATTTTATCAACATACATGTCAAGTATGGGTCTCTATATAAAAGAATTCTTTAATGTAGGATTTTTTACTGCTACTTTGCCGGAAGATGTTGCATGGCAAGGTTCTTGGACTGTATTTTATTGGGCTTGGTGGATATCTTGGACACCATTCGTAGGAACATTCATAGCGCGTATTTCTAAGGGAAGAACTATAAGAGAGATAGCTATAGGAACCGTTGCATTACCAACACTTATTATCACAATTGCAATGACTATTCTAGGAGCGTCAGGTGTTTATACTAATAATTTATATGACGGAGTAATTAAAAAAGCTATAGATAATAATATTGCCACAGCAATGTTTGAAATGTTCAAATACCTTACTGATTCACCAGTAATTCAGACCATATTCTCTTTTGTAGCGATAGTAGCTATTGTTTTATTCTTCGTTACAAGTAGTGACTCTGGTTCATTGGTTGTTGATAATTTAACTAGTGGAGGTAAACAGGATTCTCCAAAAACTCAAAGAGTATTTTGGGCATTGATGGAAGGGCTTATTGCATTATCCGTTTTATTATTAGGTGGAGAAAATGCTCTTAAGACTATACAGTCAGCGGTGGTTATTACAGGATTACCATTTGCTATACTTTTAATAATAATGATGTATTCTCTTTCAAAAGAGCTTAAAAAGAGTTATAAAAAACATGAATATAATACAATTCTTAAGCTTAAGAGAAGAATGGATAAATTAGATGATGATGTTGACTATAAATAATTTTAGAAGTAATGACTTATATGATTTTTGATAAGTTACTAAGAGAAAATCTATAATCAAGATGTATTGTTAAAAAATAAATATTGTAATTGAAATTGAATAGAAACAATGTTATATTTAATACTATAACTTATTTTGGAGGGGTGAATTATGGATTTATATAACATTGTTGATAATAAATATTTGGATAGGTTTGCTGAATTACAGAGTTATTGTTTTGGGGTAGATAAAGATTTAGTTAAATTTGAATTAGATAATTTGTTTGGAAAAGATGACTCAATCATATTAGGTGCATTTGAAGATAATCTGTTACAAGGTGCATTAGTAATTAATGATTTTGATATCTATTGGCATGGACTGAATGTAAAAATGGGTGGTATTGGTGGTGTAGCCACTTTTCCAGAAGCTAGACAAAACCATGTTGTTGAGAAGTTATTGATAGAATCAATTAAGATGATGAATGATAATAATCAAGTTTTTTCATTGCTTGCTCCTTTTGCATATTCTTTTTACAAAAAGTATGGTTGGGAGTATGCTAGTAAGAATAAGAAATTAGAAATAAAAATTAGTGACTTATCACATTTTAAAAGTGGAGATTTCACCGTAAAACCAATTGGTAAAGATTATATTAATCAAATTAAACAGGTTTACGAAAATTTTTATTGTAATTATAATGGAGCGGATAAAAGATCTAATCTTAGATGGGAACATATTTTTGCTAGAAATGATAAGAATAATGTTTATAGTTATGGTGTTTTTGATCATGATGATAAAATTAGAGGATATATCTTTTATGAATTGAAAAGTGATGGTATGATTGTTCAAGAGGTAGCATATGATTCATTAAAAGCAAGAAAACAAATATTAAGATTCATATATGTGCATAGAGCCCAGTTTGATAAAGTTACATTGACAGTTCCTAATAATAATGACTTGGATATATTATTAAATAATCCAAGACAGCATATGGAAATATCATCTGGCATGATGGTTCGTATAATAAATGTTAAAAAAATACTTGGAATGTATCCATATGAGATTATGGACAATTTGAAATTTAGTATATCAATAGAGGATAAGTATGCACCGTGGAACAACAATGTATTTGAAGTGAATATTAAGGATAATAATACTTTAGTTGAAGAGAGTGAAGATAATGAATCTGATATCAGCTGTTCAATTCAGGTTTTATCACAAATAGTATTTGGGTTTTTAAGTTGGGAAGAGGCAGTTAAACTAGAACTGATTGCATGTAATAATGAAGGGTTAATAGGTAAGTTAAATAGTGCTATGCCTAAGAGATGTTCATACATAACAGACCCATTCTAATATAATTACATGAGTTAATTTATTAATAATAAAGCAGTAGATGTATATAGAACGCTATTATACATCTACTGCTATTTAATTGTTACAGATTTCTAGCCAGTAGATATCCTGATTTCGTAGCCTCAAAAACTTTGCCTTGCTTGAAGGAATCTCCTATATTATATATTTCGGTAGCAGCAGTCTCCTTAACAAGGTCATAATATAAATTGTCAATAGGTCTACCGCCTATAGCCATTACAACTAGGTCAGCTTTGATTTTCATTTCTTTTTCTTCTGATTTAATTTCTTTGGCAAGAGGATTGACTACATTCTCTGGTAATAATGGTGCCCAAGTTATATAAGGATTCGGTACTGTCTTAGAGATATTCTTGGAAACTACAACGCCATCTTCTTCAATACTTTTTAGTTTGGTACAGTTATGTAATCTAACATTACTGTCTTCAAGATAATGTAGCATATATCCTCTGTTGGCAGTACAAACATGATTCATGAAATAAATATCCATTTCTATAATATCGACATTTTTATCCATTTCACTTTTTAGCATATAAGCTGTTTCACATCCCACAACACCGCCGCCGATGACTACAATATTCTTAGAATCTTTTGCAAGGTCTTTATTAAGCAGTAGGTTCGTGGCTAATATAACATTATCTCTGTCATAGCCTGGTAGCTTGGGAATAATCTGTTTTACACCTATAGCTGTAACTATTACATCGAAGTTTTCTGATTTCAGTTCATCGACTGTAGCAGAAGTAGCTGGTCTATATACCAATCCATAATTGGAACTGGTTTTTCTTATTAAGTTACTGAGATAATTGTTATAGTTTTGAATATCAAATTTTATTTTTGGAACTCCACCAGAGATCAGTAAACCACCAGCTTTTTCATTTTTATCTATAAGTGTTACTTCATGACCTCTTTTTGCTGCAGTCACAGCACAAGTAACACCAGCAGGTCCAGCACCTATAACAGCTATTTTCTTTTTATTAGATGTGATAGGGAATTCTTCTTCGTACATGTTTTCAAAACCGGTTCTTGGATTGATAGCACATTGAGGATGACCACCATCCACGAATTCATTGATACATCCTTCTTGACATCCGATACAAGGTATAATCTCATCTACTTTGTTAGCATATACTTTGTTAGGCCAATATGGATCACATAGAAGAGGTCTTCCTAACATTATCATATCACATGAATTGTCACGCAATGCTTTTTCCGCAAGATCAGGATAGCCTAATTTACCTACACCAGCAATAGGAACTACAATACCCGCATTTGAGAGAATATCATTATCAGTAAAATACTGCTTAACTATCTTAGATACTTCCAAGAAACATCCAGGAGGCATTGGTCCAGGTGGATGAGGAAGCCACCAGTTATCATAACATCCAAGGTCAACATCAAAAATATCCACACCAGCTTTTACTAGATTCTTCATATAATCAAGAGTCATTTCCACAGTTCTTTCATTCTTGAATTTCTTGAGAGATTTAACTGTTGACATTTTTTCTCCATAGGTTTCATTAAGTACTAATGATAAATCAATCCTATACATTATTGGATAATTCTTTCCACATCTATTTCTGATTTCTTCAATTAATTCTATACCAAATCTCTGCCAATCAGAGTATTTACCTAACTTTCTTCTATTAAAGGCAGGATTAGTTAATTGCTCTAATAGGTATCCTTCGTGTCCATGTAAATAAACTCCGTCAATTAGTGCTGCTTTTGAATCAGCAGCAGCTTGACCAGATTTTTTAATAATCTTTTTTAGCTTTCTATCAGACAATCTTAACGAAGGTACACCTGGCATATAATAATTAGGATTGAATGAGGCAGATACAGGGAATTTATGCATACTAACAACACATTGAGGGTTCCCGACTCTGCCAAGACCAGGACTTATCTGAAGAAATATCTTGGCTCCAAATGAGTGACAGTTTTCTGCGATATCTCTCCAAGGGGCAAAAGTTGTTCTGGATCTATCAATCCTAGGAAAGTAAGTTAGGTCGCCTTTTTCAATTATTGAATTATCGATACCATAACTAATGGGTATTAAACCTGTAGTTATTAAACCAACACCCCCTTTAGCTCTTTCGGTAAAATAACTTATCATTTTTTCGCTGGGTCTACCAGATTCGTCGCACATAGATATGTTGCCCATTGGTGCCATTATTAACCTATTCTTTATTTTCGTTTTGTTAATTGTTATTGGAGAAAACATATTAGTGTAAGGATATAGTGAAGATGTCATTTTTCCCCATTCTAGAAGCATATCGTCTTGAAACCAATTTCCATAACTACTAGTCAAATTTTTAATACGTTCTTGATAAGATATCATATTTATCCTCCTTAAGTAAATACTTAATTCCTTATTAGTTATTATGCTAAAATTACTTTTTACAAGGTATATATGTATATTATTAAATCCATTTTAATATGGCTCCGAATACAATTAAGCCTATTATATCTACAGAAAATATAGTACCTACTGTTATCAGTTTGCTTTTTATTGTTTTCATATCATGGACTAGGTAACACATAGCAATAAAAGGCATATAACCAATAAGAAATATCAACCAAGGACAATAAGATTGCCACCATGAATATTCCCAAGAAAGAACACCAATTCTATTTAATATTATTTCGACTATAACAAATAAAATTGAATTGGATACTACAAGAAAATATCTGTTAGGAATACATAATATCTTTTTCTTTTTATCTTTTGGTAACATCTTAGCACAGGCAATTCCTGCAACTAGGAACATGAACGTTATTTCAATGTTAAGACCTATAAGTATTAGATAAGCGCTTTTGGTAGGTGCTCCCCAGACAGGGGCATAGCCTGAGAAATGAAATACTAATGAATTCCATATCTCATTAAACCAATCCATTCCCCAAAAAGCAAGTCCGGCTAACAAAACGTTCCAATTTCTTTTTTCTACTTCAACGGCATATATATAGATAACAATAATTAAGATGGGAATAATATACCATTGGAAGTTTGACGTGGTTCTTAAAATTTTTAATGATTGTATAGCAGAATCAGTCATACTATTACCTCCCTTTTTTAATAACAAAAAATAATATTATGTCGTATTTTTTAGGTAGAAGTATAATAATTTATTAGTAAATTATCTAGTATGCATTGAGTAGTCTTATGGAATGGTTTGAGTAATTGTTAGAGAAATGTGTGAATCATATGTCCATTATATCATAAGTAATAATTTTAAAGCTAGTAAAGTATTCTTGATGGTAAGAATTTTTACTAGCTTTGGGTAGGAAGGTACTTGGTAAATTATATTATCAATTATTAGAAATTAATTAGCGTAAAGTTATTTTTTAAGAAATAGTTCAGTAAACATATATCCGTATTTACTTCCTTTTTGAATTCCAACTCCAACATGTGTTAAATCAGGATTAAGAATATTTTTTCTATGTCCTGGTGAATTCATTAATGCTTCGTGTGCTTCTTGTACTGACTTATTACCTGCAATGTTTTCAGCGGCACTTAGGTATTGGATACCAAAGCTTTTCAACATATCAAATGGATTACCATAGGTAGGCGAGTTATGACTGAAATAATTATTATCAATCATGTCTTTTGATTTGATTCTCGCAACTTCGGATAGTTGATTGTCAGCTGTTAATGCTTTCAGACCGTTTTGTTTTCTTGATTCATTGATCAAATTAATAAGTTGTTGTTCTTCGTTAGATATATTTTTATTGGTTGTTGTATTTTCGTTTTCTGCATTATCATTAGCTACAGAATCATTATCTGTGGTTGTTGTATCTCCAGGTATTGGTTGACGATTATTAGCTCCTGTACCTGTTTTTGGGGGTTGCATTTGATTTGCAGCACCAGGTGTTTGAGTTCCGGGTGTTTTTCCAGTAGTACCTGGAGTTGCTGGTGCTTTACCTGCTACTGGAGTTTGTGAAGCGTTACCTTTATTAATAGCATTGTCAGGTAATACAGGTGTACACTGCTGTTGAGGAACAAAACCTAATTGATTATTAGGCAATTTGACACAATACCAATCATCATTTACTTTATTAACAACATTAAGATTAGCATTTTTATTAGCAGTTTGTAATACTTTTGAGCTAGGATCGCATCCTTGAGTTACATTACAATTGTTTGCTGTTATTTTAACAGCTTTTACATCTCCTGTTGCATTGACTGAAGACTCTACACCTTTAACAGGTTCTTCATTTGTTGCACAGGATGTTAGAATCACAGTTGTAAATAGAGTTAAGACTAATAGTGATTTTATTTTTTTCATATTATCCTCCTTATCTAAAAAAATGTTTTATACATGACTATTTTTTTATGAGTATTATTCAGTTGTTAAACTAAAAAAAAACTTATAACATTATTATTAGAAATGAGAGATTTTTTATTAAAATAAAAATAAGTAAATAAGTATTATTTTACCTAATAAACGCCGTTATGACCTAATATATGTAAGTATTACTATATAATTACAAATAAAACATAAATTACAAAAATTTGCCTATCACGCAAAAATATGATAATCTAATAAAAAAATCTAAAGTAGAGGTAGTAACATGTACGATAAAGGAATTCTTTCAGAAAAAGTTGCAAATACCATAAAAGAAATGATTATAAATAAAAAATTAAAACCAGGGGATAAACTTGCTAATGAAATAGAATTGACAAGTGAATTGAATGTTAGTCGTTCAACTATTAGAGAAGCAATAAAAATTCTAGTTTCAACTAATGTATTGGAGGTACGCAGAGGTAAAGGGACTTTTGTTTCGAAAAAACCAGGATTATCCAAGGATCCTTTAGGGGTATGTTTTATGGATAAGAAAAATCTATTAAAAGATCTATATGAGTCAAGAATGATTATTGAGCCGGGCATATGTGCTCTAGCGGCTATAAGAGCTACAAAAGAGAATATATCTCAATTAGAAGATAGTTATACCAAGATTGAAAAAGAAATTTTGAGCGGCAAAGACCATACAGAGACTGATATACAGTTCCACAATATAATAGCTAAAAGCAGTCAGAATCCTATTATCAATCGTATATTACCTATCATTAATGAAGGTATTTCAGAAGGGTATAGAGAAACGAAAGATATATCAGAAAGTGGAGACACTGTTTTGTATCATCATAAAAATATTTTAGAAGCTATTAAACAAGGGGATTCAGAATTAGCAAAAAAATGTATGACAGACCACCTAAGATATGGTATGGAACAGATAGTCAATAAACAATATTAATGTAATTGATGCCATTGTGATAAACATATAATTAGACAAAATAACTTGCATTTGTACTTGATATTTAATATAATGTAATCAGAGACATCAGACATCAGACAATACAATTGAGGAGGTAATAAAAATGGTAGATATGGTAGATAAAAAGATGGAGGTAATTACTTTTGGTGAAAGTATGGTTTTGTTTAACCCTGACGCAAAAGGTCCTCTTAGATATATACATACTTTTTCTAAGGCACTAGCTGGTGCTGAATCTAATGTTGCTATAGCTTTGGCAAGGTTAGAACATAAAGTGGGTTGGTTTTCAAAATTAGGTAATGATGAGTTTGGCAGATATATTGAGTGTTTTATTAGAGGTGAAGGCGTAGATATATCTAGAGTCATAAAAGATGATACCAAGAGCACAGGTCTTCTTTTCAAAGAAAGATTCGCTCATGTTAATCCTAACGTTTATTATTATAGAAAAAACTCAGCGGCAAGTTATTTAACTCCTGATGATATAGATTATGAGTATATTAAAAGTGCTAAGATATTACATATAACTGGAATAACGCCTGCTCTATCAGAGAGTGCTAGAGAAACAGTTATAAAAGTAGTTGACTTTGCAAAAGAAAACGGTGTGTTATTTTCATTTGACCCGAATATTAGGTTGAAGTTATGGCCAATAGAAGAAGCAAAACCCGTTATATTAGATTTATGTAAAAAAGCTGATATATTATTTCCTGGAATTGATGAAGCTGAGATGTTACTAGGAATAAAAGAACCTACAGAAATCATTAAAACTTTTCATGATATGGGATCTGATATTGTAGCGTTAAAATTAGGTAAAGCAGGATGTAGAATTTCTAATAAAGACGAAGAATATTTTGTTAATGGATATACGGTAAATACTATGGAAGACAGCGTTGGTGCTGGGGATGGATTCGCTGCTGGTTTCCTAAGCGGATTATTGAAAAACAGAGATTTTAGAGAATGTGGAGAATATGCTAATGGGGTAGGAGCCATGGCTACTCTTGTAAAAGGTGATGTAGAAGGTTTGCCAACATATGACCAACTACTTACTTTTATTAATAAGAAAGAATATGTGGATAGATAAATTAAAGTACAGTGTTATTAGAGGGGCTAAATAAAATATTTATTTAGCCCCTACTTGACTGATTTTGTAATTCTTTAGATAACTTTAGAGATGTAACCATATTGTTGAGACATGTGAGATTTACTGTTAATATAGATATAAAGCAAAATAAATAGAAAGTATGTAACAATATCGGGAATAGGGTGTATAAATAAAATATTATATAAAGAGGGGAGATTTAATGAAGAAAAAAGGAATTTTAATAATTATAACAATATTTTTATTGACATCGTGTAAACAAAAAAGTCTAAATAATAAAGATTATGTGAGGTTAAAAGATATAAACTCAAAAGCTGTCCCAGAAATAAAACTTGAATTCGAATTATTAGGTAATCCTCTTATAATAAAAGAGATATCTAGTGGATATATATGTGCTACTCATAAAGAATATGAAGAACCTGACAAAGAAGTAAAGAAGGTTGGATATAGTTATTGGTTACCTATAATAAGGAAACTTGATGAAGATTATAAAATCATTTGGGAAAAGGAATTTGATCAGAAAGGGCAAATAGATCATTTATATGTTCTTGATGACGATAGTTTTCTATTCTCAGTTAAATCTATGGAATACATGAATATTATCAAATGTGATGAAAAGGGTAAACAACTTTGGGTAAAAGAATTTGATAGTTCTATACCTTATAATACACCGGAGGTATTACTAACTGATTCTAAAGAGATATTGGTTATTGAATTATGGATTGAAAGAGAATATGAAAAAAAATATATAAATGGACAGCAAGTTATTGAAGGATATGGTGTTGGGGATGTTTTCATAACTAAATTAGATCAAAAAAGTAAGAAGATATGTCAAAAGGGGTTTGGAGGTACTGGTTATGATATTTTTAATATAGCAAAATATCATAAGGATATTGGTATTATCATAAAAGGATGTTCGTCATCGATTGATGGAAGTTTTGCAAAGAAGGGTCAAGAAAGAAATGATTATGTAGCATGTATAGATGAGAATAATCTTGAGGTGAAGTGGATTTATCATTATGATGAAGATGGTTTTAATGATGAAACACTAATTGAAATTGATGATGATAACAAAAAGAAAATAATTGAAAGTTTAAAATGTCCTCAAGATAAAATTTTTCCAACTCAAGATGGAGGATTTATTGAGAAAAGCATAAGAAATATAACAGAATTACCTTTATCAATATTCTCGTCTAATGTTAAATATGATACTGAAGTTGTTATAGAAAAATATGACAGTAATCATGAAGTTCAATGGCGCAAGACATATGATAAATATAAAGACAGCAAATATGTTGATTGTGTTATACCATTAAGAGACGGAAGAATTATTGTTGAAGCACAATAAAGTATCTAATATTAAAGCAATGTAAAATTCAGAATAAATTGTTGACAGCTCCAGACTATTGTAGTAGTATAAAAATGTAAACTATTATAATAGTCTGGAGTGGTTTTATGGAACTAATTAAGTTATATGACTCGGAATTAAGGTTAATGGAACTAATCTGGCAGCAGGAGGAAAGTACAACAGCTAAGCAATTAAGCCTTATTGCAGCTGAGGTTATCGGGTGGAATAAGAATACGACTTATACAATCTTGAAGAAGCTGATAGCAAAAGGAGCAATTGAGCGGATAGAACCTAATTTTGTGTGTAAACCTCTTATTACGAGAGAGAGGGTGCAGCTTGACGAGACTAGAAAGCTGATAGACAAATTATATGATGGTTCCATAAGGACTTTCTTTACTTCGTTTATCAAGAAAGAGCATTTGTCCAAAGAAGAGATAGAAGAGCTCAAAGACATTATTGATAAAGAGCTATAGAGGGTGATTACTATGATAAACAATATATTTTACTACATCTTGAATATGAGTATAATAGCAGCTATCATAGTAGTTATACTTTTATTAATTAGAGCTGTCTTCGGGATGTGGTTGCAAAAATCGTTGATATATGCTCTATGGGGTATTGTTTTATTTCGTTTATTGATTCCAATATCCATATCAAGCGAATACAGTCTAATAAATATTGTAAACCCTGATTTTGCTAAGGCTATTGCTGTCTCTGATAACAATAATGGTGTACCAGATATAACCTATAGTGTAACTAATGTGGTTCAACTGGCAGAAGAATATGATCCCATAGAATATAAGAACCATAAGATAGAAAAAATTTTTAATATATTTGGCATCATATGGCTGACAGGAGCTATTTCATTTATCATAATAGCAATTGTTATCTACAGAATAACCATAAGACGTCTTAACCGAGCTGTAAAATTAAATTATGATACCAGAATCTTAGAAGAATGTAAGAAAGTATTAAAGGTTAATAGTGAAATAGGAGTCTATGAATCCGGTTATGTAAATACTCCAATTGTAAGCGGTATAATAAAAACTAAGATTATAGTACCCAAAAATATTAAACCAGATACCTTGGAATATATACTGATTCATGAATTATCCCATATCAAAAGAAAAGATAATATATGGAAGCTATTGACTATATTAGCAGTATGTATCCATTGGTTTAATCCATTCGCATGGTTGTTTCTATGGATTTCAGAACGTGACATGGAGAATGCTTGTGACTATAAAGTATTAAAAAACATTCCAGATAATAAAAGAAAGAAATATGCATTATCATTAGTAGAATTAGCTGACAATCAAAGATTACCATTTCCTGCATTAGGTAATACAGCAGTAAAACAAAGGTTAATCAACATTACAACTTATAAAAGCATATCTACTATTATGGTAATAATCACTTCTATTCTATGTATGATAGTTACGATATTGTTAATTACAAATCCTATTACATAAGGGGTGTATATAATGAAAAGAAATAGGATATTAATTACTCTAGTCTTAATAACATTGTTGTTGACATCATGTAAACAAAATATTCTAGCTAAACAAAATGCAATAGTACTAGATAAAAAAGAAGAGCCTGAGATAGTACAAGAAGAAGTAAAAATCATTGATGATATATTTGGGGATAAAAAATATTGGAATAGAATAGAACAATATGATACTAATTATGTGAAATTAGAAGATATAAATAAAGAAGATATAAAAGAGATAGAAGTGGACTTTACTTTATTAGGTAAATCTTCTTCTATAAGAGAAGTATCAGATGGTTACATAGTTGTTGGTCTAAAAAAATATGTGGAAAGTGAAAGGTTAACAAAAAGTAAAGCCACTTTTTACTATAAACCTATATTACAAAAACTTGATGAAACAGGTAAGATAGTATGGGAAAAAGAGTTGAATCAGAAAATACCTTCAGGATCTATAAAGCATCTACTGGCTTTTGAAGATGACAGTTTTTTATTTGCAATTGATTCATATCAAACATGGATGAATGGTGGAAAACGAACTCATGAAAATAACTATATTATTAAATTTGATAAAGAGGGAAATCAACTATGGAAACAAGAATTTGATAATTATTCTAATAATATGTTTCGAGATATCTTTCTAACTGATTCTGAAGAAATATTGGTTATTGGAGAATGGATGAAGGGTAGTAATGATATTGTTATAACAAAACTTAGTTCAAAAGGCAATATTATAAAACAAAAGAGTTTTGGAGGTAGTGATTATGATACTCTTTATGTATCAAAATATGATAAAGACATGGGTATCGTAATAAAAGGTCGTACTAGTTCACAAGATGGATATTTTGCAATAGATAGTAAAAAAGATGATATGATTTTCGTAGCATGTATTGACGAGAAGCACCTAAAAGTCAAATGGGTTAATCATTTTGAAGAAAATTTCTCGTCATATGATCAATTATATATTGATGAGGATCTAGTATATGTAGCTGTTGATGGAGAATCAACTCACTCAAAAGAAAACAAAGGTCTGATAATAACTATTGATGATGAGGGAAAAGTATCTAATAGTATAACACATATCTATGAAGAACATGAGAGCTGGGCAGAATCCATGATTATACTAGAAAATGACGATGTAATTGTGGGGTGTGGTAATCGAAACGTTGGTACATTAAGAATATTTTACAAATCAGGGAAAGAAAAGAAAATAATCAAGAATCTTAAGTTGTCACCTAATGAAATTATACCAATCGATGATGGGGGATTCATTCTTAAAAGTGTAAGAGAAATCAAAACTATTCCTCAACCTCCAGTTATATCATGTTTATGGTTCGACCATGAAGTGGTTATAGTAAAATATGATAGTGATTATAATGTTGAGTGGCGTAAGACATATGACAATTATAAGGAAAGTAAAGATATTGATAAAGTCATACCATTAGAAAATGGTAATGTAATTGTTGAAAAATAAAGTATAGATAATTAATAATTTTAATAAGGATAGATTAAAAGCGTAAAATTTTATTAGTAGAAATCAGATGGTATGTATGAAATTAATAATATTTGGCATACTTAATATGTGAGGGATATAATATATAGCACTTTAATTAAGAAATTGATTAGGGTGCTAATTGTTTGTGTTTTTTTATTTTTAGAATATTTTATTTATGAAAAAATGATTTAATATGTAGATAAATGTTAGACAAGATAGTATAATAGAACAAAAGACATATATGAATGCAAATATAATGTAAATTATTGGAGAAATATTAGAATTTTAAAAGTAATTACTTTGATATATTTTATATTAAGAAAGAAGTGATTTTTGTGGTAGGTTTTTTATTAGTTATTGACAATGAAATTATTCGTAGTAAACTGGAAGAATTGTATTATCAATATAACAAAGAAATGTTTTATATCGCCTATAATATAATAAAGGACTATCATGAAGCACAAGATATTGTACAAACAGCAATTATAAAAATTTCTTCATATTTAGATAGAATTGAAACTATAAAGTGTAACAAAACCAGAGCCTTTCTTGTTATAATAGTTAGGAATATCTCTTACAATATATATAATCAAAGAAAGCGAAGAAATACAATGCCACTAGATAGTATAGAAGAAATAATACCTGAAGAGGATATTGGACCAGAGTTACATATGATAAGATTGGATCAAGCAAAAGAAATGGCAAGATTACTTTCTAATATCAACAAAACATATGCTGATATATTAACATTGAAATATTATTACGAGTATTCAAACTCAGAAATAGCTCAGTTGATTAATATGACAGAGGGAAATGTTAGAGTTAAAATCCATAGAGCAAAACAAGCATTGAAAAAAGAATGCCTGAAGGAAGGTGCTTTAAATGAAGCAAACAGATATGGATAACAGACAAAAAAATAAAATCCTTGAATCATACTATGGGTACATAGGTTCTTGTCATATAGAAAATATCATTACTGATGTAGATATTCAGAAAAAAGAAATAAATGAAGTAGAATTTCCAATAAGCATAGATAAATGGTTTGTAAAATTTCAGAAAAAATATAGAAGACAAGAAAGATTGAAAAAGTTTAATCTAAAATTCAAAAAAGTAGGTTGCAAGGTAGCTGTATTAATGATATTAATAATAGGTATAGGAACAGTTTTATCATGTACGGTTGAAGCTTTCAGAATTAAAATATTTAATCTTTTTGTTGAAAATAATAATGAATACACTAGTGTACAAGTAAAAGAAGATGAAGAAAGCATACCAAATAGTTGGAGTAATTATTATTATCCCGAATATCTACCACAAGATTTTGTATTGGATAAATCAGAGATTTTGAATGACAAGAAAATATTAAGATTCGTTAAAGGAGATAAATTTATATTAATTACCCAATCTCCAAATGGAACCAACTATCAAATGGATACAGAAGAAGCTAAAGCAGATAAAATTATAATCAATGATTATGAAGGATTATTGATTGAAAAGCAAGAAAATAATACTATTATTTGGCATAATGAAGAATGTAGTTTTAATATAATATCCAACATAATAAGCGATGAATTGATGAAAGTAGTAAAAAAATTAGAAAAAAGATAAAAAAATATCATAAAAGTGTAACAAAGCACCTTCCTTTATTGTTAATAAGATAAAGGGAGGTTTTATATATATGAAAAAACATAAAATTCTAGCAAGTCTATGTTTTTTACTTGTTTTTTTTAGCACTACTACTTATGGCATTGGAATGAAAACAATGGACTATCAACCATACTTTGTTTCAATAATTACTTTTGAAAATACTTTTGAGATATCCACGTATGGGAGAGCGTCTGTTACCAGTTATTTATTTGCTAGAAATGTTAATAAAGTTAAAATAACTGCTAATTTACAAAAGTATACAGATGGGGACTGGAAAACAATCAAGAGTTGGTCAGGTAGTGAAGATGACACAAGTTGCTTAACAGGGGGGAAATGGTACATAGCAAGTGGTAATACTTACAGAATAACTTCATATGGATATACTTATAAGGATGATGAATTTGTAGAAAGTACGGTTTATATTAGTGAGAGTAAAGAATATTAAATTAGTATTAAGTGATAAGAATAATTAGTAGCATTGAATATTATAATAGAAAGGTGAGTTAGTTATGAATAAATCAAAAAAAAATATTTCGATTTCTTTAGTATGGATACTTGCTGTTATTATGGTTGGAACAATAACTATTTATGCTTCATATACAACTTTGGATGTTACATTGATTAATCAAGCCAAAAGTAACTGGTGCTGGGCAGCGTGCTTAGAGATGTCAGCAAAAGCGCTTGTGGATACAGAATTAGATCAATGGGATATCGTTAAAGAAGTAAAAGGAACATCAAGTAACTCTTATCCAAATAAGCCTGGAGGTAGTAGTGATTATAAAGACGGAATGGAATATATAACTGATGACATGTATACTGCATCAAGAGTGTTTGAAACTTGGACATTGGATGAAATTGATGATGAAATAGATTCCAATAGTACACCAATTATAATGTCTTGGGGATATTATAATTCTTCTGGCGATAGGACTGGTGGTCATGCTAACGTAATATATGCTGTTGATTCATCTACAGAATACCTAAAAATAAAAGATCCAGGAGGAGATGGAAGTACTATTACTATTAAATATGATGATTTATTTTCTAGTTCATCGAAAAAATATGATGCTACGGTAGATATAGATTAGGGAAAGATATTATTAATATTGAAAGGATGATAATAATATGAAAAAGCTTTTAACATTTGTAATTATATTTGCTTTTGTTTTTTCATTGACAGCATACGCCAATGACGATTCAATTAAAAAACAAGGGCTTTTATTCGAAGATACTGGAATTACAACTGAAATTGAAAACAATCTATATAATAAAGATATTGTTTTTGTTAAAATGTTTGAGAATGAAAATGCTAAATTTGATTATTCTCATGTAGTAAAAATAAATTTCCTTATTGATGCTTCTAATACAGAAAAAAATCAGCGTTTATCCGATTTACTTATTGATGAAGGTCGATATCTGATTCCGGTATTAGATGAAAAAGGTAATAATATTGGAATGGCAGAAGTGAAAAAAATTGTTCCTCTAGAAGAAGTTTCTGATAAGATAAAAGACAAAAAATCAACAATAGATTTACACACTAATCATGTAGGAGAATGGGAAGTTGTTAAATATTATAAAGATTGGAATTATGAAACATTCACAAATAAAGAATATTTAGATTTAGCTGTTGATAGTTCAATAGAATCAATTATGTATGTTGAATTTCCAATTATACAAACAAAGGGATTGTTATATGTCTTAGAAGATAAAGATGAATTTGTTCCTTTTACTGAGAAATATAAGATAGCTATTAAATCTAAATCAATTTCTGGAAAAGATGTTTTACAGCAATTGATTGATGCACCTAAAACAGGAGACACTGAAGGTTCTGCTGCTAGTGTGGATTCTGCTGTTGATAAAGGTTATTATATTGTAGCAGTTCTTTTAATTATTTCACTAGCTATATTAGCTACAATATACATTAGAAAACGTTATTCGGTAAAATAAAACAAATATAAAAGAGGGTTGATATATATGAAGATTAGATCATTTGTGTTATTAGTATTAATAAGTGTTATCATTTGTACAACGCCCATTTTTGCATGTGAAATAGATGATGAATCTTTTATAATAAGAAGCGAAGAGTATCAAAATTGTGATACCGTTGTGATATCTAAAACATTATCTACTTCTAATCCAGCAATAAAAAATGAGATAGTAATGGAGATTACAAAAACTAAATTTAATTCTACAGAAACAGTTAATTTTGTTTTATCAGGAAGATACTATTTGGTATCCAATGATGATACAGTTTCAAATTATGGAATAGAAGGTAGTGCTGATTGTACAGGAGATGAAGTAGAGAATGTTATTTATGATGTATATCATAATGTGAAACCAGAACACCAAGATAATTATAATTCTTCTGCTGCTAAAACAAAAAGCACCATCAGTGATGGTGTTAAGTTGAAAGGAACTTATAAATTAAAAAATAAGAAAACAGGAGAATGGGAATCTGATATAGCTAAAATTACAATAATTATTAAGAAAGATGGTAATTGGGAAACAGAAGGTAATTATGGTGATATAAGTATTAATTAGATTACCGTTAATTGGAAAGGTTGATATATATGAAAAAAATATTTATGCTAACTTGTTTTATACTAGTGCTTTGTATTAATACTGTTGCTTATGCTGCTCACATAGAAGATAATGATAAATTAACCAAGAATAAGTTGAGTACTGCTATTGATGTTATATCATTTGATAATGGAATTTCTTTTGCTTTGTTTAAAGATGAAAACATTAATAATATAAATCATTCAATTAAAACAACTGGAACCAAAGAATTTACAGAAGATAGTTATGATGGGTATTTTTATTATACAGAAACTACAGATAAAATATCAAAACATAATTTTACAGCCAAATTTAGTTACGATAATACAATGGCTTCTTGCTATGAGACGGATTCATCTGTAAAAATGATTGATGATGATGCTCCTTACCGTCCAA
Organism: Vallitalea sediminicola; assembly: GCF_054408565.1. Classification (NCBI taxonomy): domain Bacteria; kingdom Bacillati; phylum Bacillota; class Clostridia; order Lachnospirales; family Vallitaleaceae; genus Vallitalea; species Vallitalea sediminicola. The sequence continues at coordinate 37,061 of NZ_BTPT01000030.1, read as the reverse complement.
AAGCAGAAAATGAGGGTAGAAATAATCTTACTCCAACAAATGTATATGGACATGTTACTTTTACTCTATATAATGATGATGATACAGTAAATAATAGTGTTATCATAAAAATTTTCTGTAATCAAAAAGGGGAAACAAATGTAAAAAGATATTATTAATTATTAACAGATAGAGAGATAGATATATATTTTTATTAGATTTTAAATATAGAGAGAAAAAAAGTAAAGGTGGATATATATAGATACTACCTTTGCTTTTTTAATTGCTTATATTAATAATATAAAATTCAATAATAGATATTAAAATAGTTAATTATCTATAATATTCATAGGATAACAAAAAAAATCATAATATAATATGAATGTATTATGAAAGGTAAGTAAGAAATGACTTTATCTAAATTTGTTGATAAGTTACCAATAATAAGAACTATAAAACCTAAGGGTAGAATGGATGGAGTTCCTTATTACCAAATGAGAATACAGCAATTCAAGCAAAAATTGCATAGGGATCTTCCGAAAACTACTGTATGGGGATTAGAAGGTAATTATCCAGGTCCAACTATTGAGGCTAATAGAAATCAATTAATAAAAATCCAATGGATCAATGAACTTCCCCCAAAACATCTACTACCAGTTGATACGACAATACATGGTGCTGGACCTGATAAACCGAGAGTAAGAACAGTCATTCATCTTCATGGAGCAGTAGTACAACCAGAAAGTGATGGATATCCAGACGCATGGTTTACTAATGGATATAAAATAGTAGGTCCAGATTTTAAAAAGAAGATATATGATTATCCAAATATGCAAAGGGGTACTACTCTATGGTATCATTCTCATGCAATAGGTATAACACGTCTTAATGTATATGCAGGATTAGCAGGTGCCTATATCATTCGTGATCCATGGGAAAAACGTCTAAATCTACCAAAAGGAAAATACGAGGTTACGTTAATAATTCAAGATAGATCATTCAATGATGATGGTTCTCTATACTATCCATGTGGTCCAAAACCACCTATACCCAATGTGTGTCCATCGGTTGTATCTGATTTTTTTGGAGATAATATATTGGTTAATGGTAAGGTTTGGCCATATCTAGAAGTTGAGCCTAGAAAATATAGGTTTCGAATTGTTAATGGTTCTAATTCAAGATTCTATAGGATAGGACTATCTTCTGGTCAACCTTTTTATCAAATAGGAACTGATGGCGGATTCTTGGAATCGCCTATAATAACTAAAAAAATATTAATATCTCCCGGTGAAAGAGTAGATGTAATAATAGATTTTTCACAGTTAAGAGGAGAAAATATAGTATTGACCAACAATGCCCCATCACCATTCCCGAGAGGAAATCCAGTAAATATAATTACAGAGGGTCAGATTATGCAATTTAGAGTAGCAAAACATTTAACAAGTTATGATTATAGCTCTATCCCATATAGGTTGACCTCTATAAAACCTCTTCTTGAAAGGGATGCCAGATTAGAGAGAAATCTTACTCTTGTTAGGGAAACAGATAAATACGGTAGAGCATTTCTTCTGCTGGATGATAAAAGATGGGATGACCCGATAACTATTAAACCTCTTCTTGGTAGCATAGAAGTATGGACTCTAATTAATTTAGCTAATTCTACTCATCCAATACATATTCATTTAGTTAATTTCCAAATCCTAGATAGACAGCCATTTGATGTTGATCATTATAAGGAAACAGGTGAAATTCGTACTACTGGACCCGCTGTATTACCAGCACTCAATGAAAGAGGATGGAAGGATACAGTAAGAGCCAATCCTAGTGAAATTACCAGAATCATAATGAGATTTGTCCCATATTCAGGATTATATCCTTGGCATTGCCATATATTAGAGCATGAAGATCATGAGATGATGAGACCTTACGAGATAATAACTTAGTATCAACCACCCAAAATGGGTGGTTGTGATTTCTATTTAGTACCATTATTATCAAGGTAATCATCTAAATTTATATTTATATTCGTTAATTGTTTTCTAGCCATTTCAAAATTCCAAGCTTCAGGTTTTTCATTGCAATCATTATATTTCCAATTTAAACCTTGTAAAATCCATTGTTTTCTTAAATATTCATGAGCTTCTTCTTTAGTTAGATAGGATATGTTCTTTAATGTATCAAGAGTTATTTTATCATAAGTTCCGTCTACCAACTCTCTAATTATTCTTTCATCACATCCACATTCATTTCCACAACAAGAACATATATCCCCTATGGAAAAGGCTTCTACCAATTGATTACCACAAATTGGACAATAAAATTTATTTATCATTTTTGTCTCTCCTGATTTATTTATTTGCTGTCCTCAACAAGATATATATTAACACAAAAATATTTTACTATAAACAATATTGAATAATTAATGCAGAAAAGTTTTAGAGAATTGTTTAGATTCTATAAAGATAGTAAAGTACTATTCTTATAATGAAATAAATAACAGTAAAAAGCATTTTGACTAATAATTGGTCGGAATGCTTTATTGTTATAAATAATATCCTTTTAATAATATAAAATCAATGTTATAATTTTATCTATTATGAAGCTAACTTAAACAAAATAATTTACCTTTAGAATAGATTTATATCAATCCAAAGCTTAGAATGTTATATAAGGTGCGTGAATCATGAAAAAAATACCAGCCAAGAGGCTTTCTGTTAGAGGGCGTATAGTTACCATGTTTATTGCAATAATGCTAATAACAATATTAGTGTTCGGTACATATGCTACTTATAATATGTACAACAATATAATGAAGAACACATATAAAAACATGAATCTAATGATTGATGCCAATAATGAAAACCTAAATCAATCCTTTAGCATAATTACCAATACATCAATTGCCCTATCTGCAAGTGATGCTGTACAAGAATGGATAAAAGATGATAATTACTTCAACAAAGATAATGAAAAGTACTATCTTAATGTACAGAATCTCAATAAACAATTCCAGAATATATTAACATACAACAACGTATGGGAACTAAATTCCTTAACGTATGTTACTGTATATGAAAATAGAGATCTCCTTGGATATACTTATACGAAACAGGTAAGTACCAAGAAAATAGTAGATGATTCCAAAAGGATAAATGAACGTATCGTAACTGATACAGAAAAATATATAAGTTATATACCACCGTCCCCAAATAATGACACCATATATTATACTAGGAAATTGAAATCGGACTTTACAAATGATGACAGCCTTATAATTATAGCTGCCATAGACGAACAGTTTATAAATGATAAATATAGCAGTCTCCTAAGTTATGATGGATCACTAATTTTTATAGTAGATGAAGAAGGAACCATATATTCTTCTAATGATAACTCATTATTAGGTGGAAAATTATCAGAAGATATAACTAGCAACATTGATATCAACAGAATAAATGAAATTAATTATGATAGTAAAAAATATGTAACAGTCTCTAGAGAAATAAAAGAGAATGAATTCAAACTAATATATATGTTACCAAAATCAAATTTGATCAAAGAAACAGTTACCGGTATGAACTCTTTTATACTCATATCAATAATATTATCAATCGTATTCATTACATTTGTCATTATCTTATCTATGAGAACTACGGTATTTATAAAAGACTTTACAACTGCAATGAATAAGGTAAGAGAAAAAAACTATGATTATAGAATGGTCAAATATGAGGATGTAACATTAGATACCCTTGTGACAACATTTAATTCCATGACGTCAGAGATTCAAACACTTTTAAAAACAACATATGAGTCAAAAATATTACTTAACGAAATGGAAATAAAATTTTTGCAGTACCAGATGAATCCACATTTTTTATTTAATATATTACTTACCATCCAGATCAAAGCAAAGATGTGCAAAGATGAAACCATATATCAGATGATATCATCATTATCGGCTCTACTAAGAGCAGGAATATACGGAGATAAACGTTCCATTATCACTATACAAGAAGAACTGAAATATGTAGAATACTATTTGTCCCTGCAAAAAATGAGATATGAAGATAGGTTGAGCTATACTATTGAAATAGATGATGAAGATATAAAGAATTGTGAAATACCTAGGCTTGTAATCGAACCTATAGTTGAAAATGCAATTGTTCACGGTGTTGAAGAAAGCGACAACCAAGCTGTAGTTTCAGTAAAGATAAGTAACGATGATGATAAGATATATATTAAAGTAGTGGATAATGGTATTGGGTTCGACGTTCAGGAGATAATGAAAACTGAAAATAGCGATATAACAGATAGAAAAGTACAACGTGAAAAGATGGGATTAAAAAATACAGATCAGAGATTAAAGCTTATTTATGGTTCACAGTATGGACTGAATATACAGAGTCAAAAAAATGTAGGAACCACTATAGAAATAATAATTCCAAAGAATAAAGGGAGAGCAGAAAATGTATAAAATAATGCTTGTTGATGATGAACGTAATATTAGAAATGGTATAAAACACCTCATTGATTGGGATGGATTAGATTGTGAAGTTGTATCAGATTGTAGAAACGGTAAAGAAGCTCTTGATTATATAGCAGAAAAAGAAGTTGACATTGTTGTAACAGATATAAAAATGCCTGTTATTGACGGATTAGAATTATGTAAAAAAATCAAAGAAAATAAATATAACGTAGAAATGATTATTTTAACCGCCTATTCAGATTTTACATTTGCCCAGAAAGCCATCAAATACAATGTAATTGACTTTGTTATAAAAAATGAATTCATAGAAGAATTACCAAGTGCAATAGATAAAGCCAAGCTGATTATTAATGAAAAAAGAAAAGAAAGTAAAAAAATACAATTATCCCAAAATGATTATAATGAATACCGTTTACATCTACTAGTAAGATTAGCTCTTTCACAAAAAGTAAGTATAGATGACATAGAAAAATATAATCTATTGAAATATAATTATTGTATCAATGCTTGTGAGATTAATTATTACGATGGTGAGAAGAATAATGAAGCTTCCATAAAGATGATAAAAAACTTCTTGAACATTACTATGAAAGATTATGATTCAGAAGTAGTACCAATAAAAGATAATCACATTATGATTGTAATACTGATTAATAAGAATAAACAGGTTACATTAAATAAGATAGTACAACATTTTAACGAGATTCTTCTTATGGTAGAAGAATTTATGCGTCTGGATATCAAGTTAGGAGTAAGTCAGATTATTGATGAAACTGATGAAATAAGTTCTGCTTACAAAAAAGCAAATGAAGCTTTATCTAGAATTACAGCAAAGGGTAATACATTATACATCTATGATAATGGACAGACGATAGATGAAAATACCCTCAATATAAATATAGAACATTATACAAAGGAAATATGTGATATAGCGTTAAAAGGTGATAAAGAAAATGCAGAAGTTAAAATAAAAGACTTGGGTGAGGAATTAGTCAAAACCAATAAAAGCTTTGAACAATGTAAAATGGACATTCTTATTATCTGTAGTTCAATAATCCGAAATGTTGTTAAATACGATATAAGTCAAGACCTTAACCAAATAGAGAAAAAATTATATAAAAGCATTAATGATGCCAAGACCATGTTTAGTCTTATAGCCATATGCAAAGATATTGTTGAGATAGCAATAAATGTATGCAGAGATAAAAAAGATATCAGAAATCAACTAGTAACCAATGTAGATAATTTTATTAAGAATAATTATAGAAATAACATTTCACTACAAGATATCAGTAACGCACTATTTCTCAACAGTAGTTATCTAAGCCGAGCTTATAAGAAACTAACAGGTATAACAGTAACAGATGCAATCAATATGTATCGAATAACGAAGGCGAAATCATTACTGAAAAACAGTGAGTTAAAGATATATGAGATAGGTATGGAAGTTGGATTCAGTGACCCTGCATATTTTTCACATGTCTTCGTGAAATATAATGATCAAAATCCAACAGAATATAGAAATAGTAATATGTAACAAATAACTTGCTTTAATAACCTATTATAATCATTAGAAATTCTGATAATAATATTAAAGCAAGTATTTTTTTTACCTTTTAAGGAGATATTAGGTAAAAATAATACAAGACTATAAAATCTAGAATAATACTTTGCTTTTTTGGTCAAAATTAAACAATCAAAAGGAAAAGTAGACCATTTTGCTAATGAAGATTTACATATATACTAAGATTACGAAAAAAAAATAACTAGTTAACAATTAAGGGAGGATATTTTTTTATGAAATCTATGTTAAAAAAAGTAATGGCTTTGATGGTAACTCTTACGATGGTGTTCACTTTAGCTGCATGTGGTAGCAAAACTGAAAAATCAGATGAAAGTGCATCAAAAGATAAAACAGTTGAAATTTCATATGCAACATTTATGGTAGGTTCACATGTATCAGCGGCTGCTGAAAAAGAAGTTCTAGATGCATTCAATAAAAAGTATGAAGGTAAGATAAAAGTTAAAGTTGAAGAATTACCAAGTGATGATGCTTATGTAAATAAAATGAAAGCTCTTGCTGCTGCTGGAGCATTACCAGATGTTATTAATGGTAAAAATGGACTTAGAGAACTTGCAATTAAAAATGGTCAAGCAGTAGACGTTATGCCTCTAGTTGAAGCTGATGAAGAATGGAACAAATATGTAGGTGAAGGTGCTATCAACTATAGTAAAACAGAAGATGGTAAATTATATTCAATAGCTAACCAAAAGCAAATAGTAGGTTATTTCTATAACAAAGACATGTTTGAAACAACTGGTATCACACCAGCTAAGACATGGGAAGAATTCATGTCAAACAACGAAAAATTAAAAGAAGCTGGATTCACACCACTAGCTATGATGACTGGAGAAAATGCATGGACAACTAATCTATGGCTTGCAGCTATGATAGGTACTAATGGTGAAGAAGGTAACGAATTCATGAATACCAATTATCCTGATAGCTATGATAATGAATTAGTAGTCAATGCTCTTACAATGGTTCAAAAGTGTTTAAAAGATTATACAACTCCTGATGCAATAGGAGCTATCTACGCTAATGCTGCCAATAACTTCTTACAAGAAAATACAGCTATCATTGCTAATGGTCCTTGGATGGTTCCAGATTTCACGGATACATCAAAAGCAAAAGAAGGATTAGTAGATAGAGTTGGAGTTTCACTATATCCTAATGATGGTGTAGTTGCACAATACGAAATCGGATATGTATTATGTACTCAAAACAAATCAAAAGAAGAACAAGATGCTGCTCTTGAGTTCCTAAAATTCAAGACAGGAAAAGAAGCACAAAAAATATTCTTAGAAAAATCAGGTGCTTTACCATTAACAGCAAATGTAGAAATATCAGACGAGTACAAAGCGGCTAATCCACTTGTTGTTGACTTAATCAATATTGCTGATGAAGCAAAATACGGATTTGAAAATATGGATAACACAGCTTATTCAAGTGTAATTGAAGAATTCTCATTAAACTACCCAGAGTTAGTATACGGTGGTATTACTCCAGAGGAAATGGCTTCAAAACTTACACAAGCTGCTAACAAGCATAAAGAACAATAAATATATAAGTTAATACAATTAAAACCTTGTCTTACTATTATGTAAGATGAGGTTTTTAAAAAAACAAATAGCAGTGGAGGACAATATGACTAAAAATAGAAAATGGATAATTTTATTTTTAACTCCTGGTATTATACTTTTCATATTTGTGTTTCTTATCTCAATAGTTTTGTTGGTAGGCACATCATTTACTAACTGGTCAATCGGTTCAAGTATATCATTTTCAGGAATTAAGAATTATATATACCTATTTACTAAAGATAAAGATTTTATAACAAGCATTTTCAATACAATTAAATGGATTGCATTACAATCAACGATACATATACTTATTGGTGTTGGTTTAGCGCTTTTATTAGCAAAATCAAAATGGTATACCTCACTTGTGAGAACAGTATTTTTTATACCAAATATCATTTCAAGTGCGGCACTTGGTTTATTGTTCTTATGTGTAATGAATCCTCAATTCGGAATGGTGAACAATGTTATTAGTAAGATTCTAGGAGAGCAGTTTGTTCACAACTGGTTTATGAATCCTGATACAGCATTCTTCTCAGTAACTATGACTTGGTTACCATATGCAGGATTGGTTACTATTCTGGTTATGGCAGAGATGGCATCAATATCCAAGGAAATATATGAAGCGGCATCAATAGACGGTGCATCATCTTTTCAACAGGATCTATATATTGTACTTCCTATGATGAGAAATATCATTGGTACAGCTACTATATTAGCGGCAACCAGTATGTTACAAAAACTTGATATCATCATTATGACTACAGGCGGTGGACCTGGTGCTAGAACCATGAATATGCCAATGTATCTCTATAACACAGCTCTTGTAGATAATAACTATGGACTTGCAAACGCACAAGGTGTAATTTTAATAATATTAGGCCTTATTACACTTATTTCTGTTCGTAAGATTTATAGAATGGATAAAGAACATTAAGGAGGAACAAAATAGTGAAAGCAATTACACCAATCAAAAAAACATTAACATTCATATTTATTTCATTTATTGTCATAATATCCGTAGTTCCTTTTATCTGGGTGTTTGCATCTTCTTTTAGAGGTAATGCAGAGATTATGTCATCAGTATCAGGATTTCCTAGCGGATTACATTTTGACAACTATGTGGCTGCATTCAATATTGCACCATTACTCATTTTTTATAAAAACAGTGTGGTTGTGTCAATCATAGCTACAGGAATTAATCTTATCATATTTTCGATGGCGGCTTATGTAATAGTTAGATGCAAGTTCAAGTTGAAGAAGACGATCATCATTGCGTTTTCACTTGCACTTGTAATTCCAGGGGCGGCACTATTGCAACCACTTTATAATACACTTTCGGCAACACATATGTATGATACTCTGGCAGGACTTATTATCGTATATGCGGCACTTGGTATGCCAACAACATTTTATATAATGATGAGTTATATTCAGACCATACCTTATACGTTGGAAGAAGCGGCTTATATTGATGGAGCAGGATTCTTTAGAACGTTTGTACAGATTATATTACCACTTACACGTCCTGCATTTGCAACAGCAGGTGTATTACAATTTCTATTCTGTTGGAATGAATTTCAGTTCGGACTTACTTTGACAGGGGACAAGATGAATAGAACAGTTCCTATAGCACTATATTATTTCAAAAGTTCATTTGCCAGTGATTATGGTGCTATGTTCGCGGCAACAGTGTTAGTTACAATTCCAAGTATTATCATATATATGCTTATGCAGAAACAGATTATTTCAGGGCTTGTTTCTGGATCAGTAAAGGGTTAATAAGTGTAAAAAAAGGGACTTAGAGATTAGAGTGAAGGATATTGCTTGAGATATTATAATAGAGATTTCTTGTTTTGACTGGGCAGGTTGAATAAGAAATCTTTTTTGTTGCTTTTATGTCATTTTTTAGATATATTTATTGGATTTAATAATATATTAAAATTAATATGAGGTATTTGTGTTATAATTGATATGTTGAAATAAATTAAATCTAGAAAATGTTATGATAGGGGTTAGGTAGTATGAAAAAGGAAATTTTGGTAGTTGGAGTATTAATATTGCTTTTGATTTTTTTTGAGACTCAGAATAAGAATACTATAGAGGATGCGATGGAGAAGACTAATATAAATGTTAGGCAGATATTGCATCAGGTTGAAACTGACAAGGGGATTGTGGTTTTTTATGAAGTTGAAGAGTATCCTTATAGCAATAGTATTGGTCTAGTCGGAAAATCATTTAACAAGTATAAATGGATTGATGGTGGTGGAAGGGACAGTTTTGATGTAAATAAGGATTTGACTTGTGGATGTTCCAACATTGGTAAATCTAATGAAAAAGGAAGTCCTGACCTTTTTCAAGTAGTACATGGTATTGTTGCGAATGATGAAATATCAGAAGTAAAAGTTACTTTAAAAGGTGAAGAAGCTAAGAATGGTACTATTGTTGAAACTGAGTTAGGAAGGATATGGTATCTGTTCTTGGATGAAGGGATAAGTTATGTACCTCGTATTAAAGGGTTAGATAGCGATGGAGAAATAGTATTTGAGTGATAACAGTAGAGATTACTGATTAAAATTATATTTGTATTATGAATAACCTGTATAGGTGTTGTTATGAATTCTAGTATTGAGAAAGTGAAAGTAACTTTACTTATGTCTATTCATGTGAAATAAGATGAAATAAAAAACGTGTCTAACAGTGAAATGCTGTAATGACACGTTTTTTATCTATATCATAATGTATCAAATTCAAGTGTTAATCGTAACATATCAATATTTTATCGTTTTTTTCTTTGGCATTTACTAAAAGAGGTAGAAGTTCATTAAAAACGTTTTTTGTAACTGAATTAAAAGCTGTTGTATCAACACTTAATAATTCATCAATTACTGGTTTAAGATTAGGTATTTCCCATGGGCTTTCATCATACCAACCTTTATCTAAGTGGTAATAGTAGGATAATCCTGACCATACATTGTTTATTGGTTCTACTGCATTCATAATTGTATCAAAATATCCTATCCAGATTTTTAAGATTAAGTTTTCATTATCAGGTTTTACCCAAATAAATTTAATTTCTGGTTCACCTTCAAATCCTTTGTAATAGTTATTAATTATTTCATTCATTTGTAAACGTAATTTATTATTAAATAATTCTAAATTATCAATTTCTGATATGAATCTGAAACCTTCATCATATCCATAATTATCTCCGTTTGATATTAGAGCAGTATTTAACTTTTGCTAATAGACAATTTTAGCTTATCTAGAATTGATTTATTAGTACAATATATTTCAAAATAGCTATAGTCAAAAGCTCTGATTTCAATTTTACCCAATTCGTGTTGTATGCCCTCAGGTTCTTCTGTGTTAGGTATTAAATTATTATCCCAACTTACCTTTATTTCTTTTGTAAAAGCGATGAACACTCCTGAACTAAATTGGTCAACATATTGTAATTTTTTAATTAAACTTGATGTGTTTTCTATATAGCACAAATTATTTTGTATTGTGTAAGGAAATAATTCTTCAATAGATTTTAAACCTGCATATTCTATGTCGGAACAATACCAGCACATATCTTTAGTATCATCAATGATATTATTAAGTATCATATTAAATTGTTCACCTAAACAGCATATTGAATTTTTAAATGCTTCTTTTCCTAGTTTTAAGGAATATACTTTATTCTTTGTGTTTTTTTTCAATTCTTATTCCTTTCATTTAATCCATATGAACCATTAATTAAATCTGCTTCATGTATATGTATTTTTATGAGTTGCATCACTCCATTATATTATCATAAGTAGTTAATTAATTCTATTGTTATTATGACAGCATATTTAGGCACATAGCTTATGATTTAGAGATATAAGTAATTCATATATATTTTATCGTATCTACAGATACAATCAATATAATTAAGCAGTGTTATAATATATTTTAATTTATGATCCTTCAATAAGATTTTCTAATCTATTATAATCTCCTTTGGCTCCTGAATATAAATAAAAATTAGGTGATAAAACAAGAAGAAATTTAAAAAAGAGCAAAAAATAAAAAATATAATTGACAATGTATATAATAATAATTATAATTAGCATAGATGTTTTTATTGCAAAACATATATAGTACAAAAACATAAAATGATACTTATTATACTGTTGGAATTTTTAATACAAGATAAGAAAAAGGGAGGAATTTTGAATGAAAAAATATTTATGTTTAATTATTTGTATTTTAATTGCATTGAGCAGCATGAATACTTCATTTGCTGCAGAAAATAGTAGTATTAATGATATTGAATTGAGGAATTTAGCAATTGCTCAAAATAAAGTGCTGAGTATGGATGAATATAATATAATACGGAATAAATATAAAGATGATGTAATTGGACTTGATAATGCGCTTAAAAAATATTATGTAACAACTGAAAGAGATACAAAATTAACTAGATTAGCAGATGATGGAAATTATATAGGAGAAGTTGCAATTAGAGAAAAATATGTATACGTACATAATAAAGATACAGGTGAAAATTTTAATATTGGAGCAGTATCAAGTGGAAAACCTAAAGATTATACCGATACATTTATGGGATTTCTAGGTTTTGTTCCTAAAATTGGAGTAGTAATTTCAGTGATTTCACTTATAAAGAGTGTGATACAAATAGAACAAGCTACAACTGCAGACAGCGTTGGGTTTAAAGAACAATATTCGTATAAAGTCACAATAAAGACAGCAGTGTATTGGGATGGAAATACTTGGTATATTGCAGCAAGAACTGAAAAAAGAAAAGTTGATGGATTTTATGTTATATCAGCATATATACCTGAGCATGTAGCTAAAACTAGAAAAGTAGGTACAATTAGAATTGATACGGCAAGGTATTTTGATGATGAGGATACCTTAAAGAAGATAGCAAGAGCGTTTGTACCTGGTATGAGTAATATCAATTCACAAACATATATAAATGGAACACATGAATTCCCATTAAAAGAATATAAATAAAATTAATGATGATTTTGTATAATGAGAGTAATATATAATATGTTAAAATAATATATATATATGAGGAGTATATGTAATGCGAAAAAAAATATTAATATCTTTGTTAGTGGTAGTAATTATATCAATTATTATGTTTTGGAATAGATACAAATCAGATGTATATTTATTTTATAATCAATTACAATTTGAGCCTGGATTTAGCGTTGATAAAATGGTTTTATCAAAGGCTAGTGAGTTTGTTCCTAGAATAAGTTTCTATTATAATAACAATTATTCAATAAAAAACTTAGATAATTATTTTGATAAAAAATGTAAAATAGTTTTGGATAATAATAATTATATATATAGTGAAGATATAAAAAATACAATAATAAAAAAGAATAAAAAAAATGATAATATCATAATATTACCTAGTAGTAGCAAATCTACAATTATTAATCACAAAAAAAATGAATTTAATATTTTAGTAAGTGGAAAATTAACATTATCTAGCAATAATGATGAAGCCTTAGAGAATAGTAAAGATGAAATATATTATGAGTATACAGTTACATTTGAAAAGAAATTCTTTTTTATTTGGAAGGCAACTTATTTCAAGACTGAAAGTGAGTTAATTGCAAATCTTATGATTGAAAAATAATAAGAGTATATTAGATGGAACCTTAAGAGTGTAAATATTTTTGTGTAATCTCATTTCTTGACCATTTAGGATCTAAAGTTGTTACGGAATGGTTTTTTGAAGGACAGTTCAATAGTAATGACAGCTTTTACACACAGTTTAACACTAGAGGACGTATGGGGGACATTACAGGTAGACCGAATGAAGATGATTTAAGAAGAGTAGATAGTATGGTTAGTGGTATATTGAACGTGTAATGAACAAAGTTGATATTCTAGCATCATTAAAAATACGGTCATCTAATAGGTGACCGTTAAATTATATTTAAGCAAGTATTTATTCAACTAATTGTAGTTCGATGGAATCATTTTCAGCACCATATCCACTACGGTAGTTAGTGAGTCCTATATCTTTTTTCCATGTGAATGATTCGTAATATCCTGTAGAGACTTGATTATTATATGAATGATATTCTCTTTCGTCATTATTTACATTTAGGTAATGATGAAATCCTTGTTCGTTATCATCTAATGAATCTTCAATTTGGGTATCTTGACAAACGATTACACTATCTTCTGGTAATTCTTCATTTGTCTTTAACATATCAAGGTTTTGTTCAGTTGGTTCTATTTTATATATCTTATCTTCTTGAACATAAAAATAACCTAAGTTCAAGCGTTCATCATTAATGCCTTCTATAGGGTCTGGTTTTAACTCATATAATTTTCCGTATTTAAGATTAGCTAATTCATTAATATTCAAGGTTACATCTTGTTCAATAATATCATCAAATAAAAATTTCCCTTTATAGTTTTGTTCAGAAATATTGTTGGTAAAAAAATAGGGGTTAACTATTTCTTTATCGGTAATTTTGGTATCAGTCTGTGATGATATTTTTGAATTATCATCATAATTACTTTCATTCTTATCATTTGAGATATTATTAGCTATTAGAAAAGATATTACTATTATTACAATTGCAAAGATTATAACTAGTGCTTTTTTCATAAATTATCTCCTGAATTCACTGTGAATGAAATTTAGTGTATTACATACCTAATTATATTAGCATAATTATTTAATCAATTCAACATAAAAGATTGTTTCTATATTGGTAAGAATCTTTTAAAATTAATTAGCATTATTTTATTTTCTTAGATGAATAAGGTGTTTTTATATCAGTTCTACCAGCTAAATAGTCAAGGCTAGTTCCATAATAATCTGCTAATTTATATAAGGTCTCTACTGTTATGGAAATTTCGCCTCGTTCATATCTTGAATAAGTTCTTTGGTTAATGTTTAGAAATTCTGCTATTTGAGATTGAGTTAAATCATTATCTTCTCTAATATTTCTTATACGTTCAAATACCATTTCAATCACCTCTTGGTTGAATTATATCTTAGGCATATTAGTAGTATTGACAAATAGGCTTAATAAGCCTAAAATAATTTTGGAGGTGTTTTTAATGAAAGTAGAATACGATAAAATTATTAATAAAATAATAGAAGATTTAATTGGGTATGCATATGAAGGTATATTAAATAATGATGAAGAGTTTAGAGAAATGGAGAAAAAATTATGTGTTCACAGTAAAAAAATGCAAGATGTGTTAATTCATTTGGATAGTAGAGATAGAAAGGTTATAGAGGATTATATGGAACAAGTGCAGTGTATAAACGGAGAGTATAATAACAAGATTTATGTTCAAGGGGTTAAGGATTGTGTTAAGGTATTAAAGTATTTTAAGGTGATTTAAATATTATAATGTAGTACTATGTTATTTAATATTATTATAATATAATTAAATTGAAGTATTTTGTATTAAATAGTATAATAATATCAACTATATTAATTATATATTTATTTGATAACCAAATTTAATAATATTAAATACTAATTTTAGCCTGAAAGGGAAAGAGCTATGAACGATACTCAAAAATTTCAAAAAGATGTGGTTGATAAAATGAAATCATATTTTATTAAGAAACTCACAGAAATAGATTTTAATAATAGTGAAGATAGATTAAAAAAAGAATATGAAAAACAATTAAAATTAATTTGTACAAATTATAAAACAAAGGCTAAGAGATTTGCTGATTATGATATTTGCGAAGTTATTATCTCCGCTTTGAGTGAACCATGTACTTATTATACAAACGATAATTTTATACAAAGTGGGAATTTAGATAGTATATATTCACCAAGAATAGATTTATCATTTTCACCAATAATTAAAAAGAATAATTCTAAAAGTGAAAGTATAGGGGTATACAGTCTTACAGATGATGTAAAATTATTCGATTTTGTACATAACCTAGATTTTATTAGAAACTTGGAAAAGCTTATTAGAGATGTATCAAATAAGAATATGAATGAATTCAGGTTACCAAGATGTGATATTGGAATATCAAATTGGAATTACCCAAATAAAAGACCACTACATTTATTTGGAATCGAAATAGAAAACCAAAAAAATACTAAACATTTGATGGGAGATTTTTTTAATGCAATAAACCTTTCAAAAATACCAGTAATTGTAGTGCCAGAATCAAATATTAATAATTTAATGAATATGCTTAAATATAATAAGACTATACAGGATTTAAAACAATTACCAACATTTAAAATGTTGAGTAAAGTTTCTGTTATTACAGTGAGACAGTTTAGAGAAATATTGAATAGATTACTTGAATGCGAAGGTTTGGGGTTAATCAATGTTGAAACCTACAATTAAGTTAAATACATTGAATCAATTATTTTTAACATTACACTAACTTATTATGGAAGGGGTGATTATGGTGAGTATATTGTTAAATAATATACATTTGATATTAACATTTGTAATTTCTTCTATTGGATTAGGTAAAATATTATTAATTCCTGAAACAGAAAGAAAAATTGGACCATATTATCTAAGAATACTCCATAAAGGCATATTTGAAATTACAATAATGTTATTAATTTTTTTCTATGTTTCTATTATAAAATATAGTCATTTATGTATCTTAAATTCATCTGCTTTTGCAATAATAATAATTATAATATTATTGATGATAACATTATTTCTGACAGTATATAGAGTTTCAAATGAGTTACATAATAAACAGTATAAATTTTTTAATACTATAAAAAATATCAGTAAAAGATATATTATTTTAATTAGTATATTATTTTTAGTATTAACTATCTTCTCAGTAGTGATATTAGATAATATGCTTTTAAGATTTATTCTAGAATATAGACAATACGGTCTAGATATATGTACTATTATTGAGCTCTTTATAAGAAATATACAAATTGATGAAAGCATTGTAGGTAGTTTGAATTCTGTAAGGTTAATAGTTATTATCTATTACTTTACTTTTTACATATTTTATAGAATATTAATATTATCTACTTTAATAAAAACTTTTCAGGTATTATACCCTTATAAAGAATGTGTTTGCGTAAAAATGAAGAATGGTATTATATATGAAGATGCTAAGTTTATAACTCGAAATAATAATATTATTATAATAAAACCTGAAAAAAGTATAAGCACCGTTATATTATTTACAAATGATATTTTAGCTATTGAGTTCAAAGTTGTAAAATGTACCAAAGTGTAAAACATTAATAAGGAGATATGATTTAGATGATTAATAAAAAATTCTCTTAGTATATAGTATAATTTAAGTTAAAGTTAAAGGTAATTGTTTTAGAAAAGTATAATATACTTATATGAATGAGGTATGAAGATGAAATTGACTGTAAAAGTAAGATTAAAGCAATTGACAAAAGAAACATTATTTGAAGCATATAAAAGAGAGGAAGTCTTGGGGTATTGTAAGAGATGTAGTAATTATGGTAAGAACTATAGCTGTCCTGAATTTGAATTTAATACAATAAGGTATTTAGAACCGTATAATTACGCCACAATTATTATGACTGAAATAGATACACAACCTATTAAAGCACAAATAGATAGGTTTGACATAGGCGACTTTAGGTCAGATGTATTTAACAATTATATAAAAATCAAACCTGATGAAGTTATTGATATTAGTAGTGTTATTTCTATGTATGCATTCAATAATATAAAAAATCAGATGACAGATAAATTAATTCAGATTGAAAAAGATATAGATAATACAATTGGACTACCACCAGGCTCATGTACAAGATGTAGTACTTGTTTTAAACAACAAGGGAAACCCTGTGTTTATCCAGAGACACTAAGGTATTCTCTTGAAGCATTAGGTTTTATGGTGTCTGATATATATAAGAAGTGGTTCGACTTAGAACTTGGTTGGACAAAGGGTGAGTTGCCTGTAGTTTTTAATAGTTGTAGTGCGTTGATGACAAAAGAGAAAATAAGTGAAGCTGTTATTTTAGATGAATTGGATGGGATAGTATTGAATATTAATTATAAGGAATAGAAAAGATGTAATTTTAGAAGCAAGACTTTATTTTCTTAATAAAGCTTTGCTTTTTTAGTGGTGATAATTTGATATTATATAGGTAAAAACTAGAAAGTAAAAACCAGTAAAGTTAAACTAAAATGATTTAAGATCGGTAGGTTTTAGAGGAGTATTAAAAGCAAGGTGAGTTGTTGAATGGTTTGTAAATAATAAGAATTATTTTAAGAGTTAAGATTTGTGTTAAATTAGATGTTATTCTTAAAGAAAGTTTAACATTCAAATATTAAAATATGTAATTGAATATAAATATAATAGAATTAATTTGAAGTGTTTTGTATTAAAGAGTATAATTAAATATATTATATTAGTTATTTGTAACTTTATAGTAGGTGACTATAATGTCTATAGTGAGAATTTAAAAGGAAAAAGCAACATAATTAAGTATTTGACCAAAATTTATTAAGATTTAATATGTTCTTTTAGAATCTATAAAACTACTAAGCAATAGTGTTTATAATTACTTTATTAAATAATGGGGGAAGAATGTATGTTTATATAAAAGATTTAAA
The DNA here is from genome assembly GCF_054408565.1 of Vallitalea sediminicola. Lineage (NCBI taxonomy): Bacteria > Bacillati > Bacillota > Clostridia > Lachnospirales > Vallitaleaceae > Vallitalea > Vallitalea sediminicola. The sequence continues at coordinate 18,853 of NZ_BTPT01000030.1, read as the reverse complement.
TTGTAGAGTTTATTATTATGGAGATATTATATTTAACCCAATTAAAAACCAAAAGATTCATGGTAATTTATAAAAGAGTATTTTAAATTAGCTTAAAAAGAACTGGCTTTTGATTTAACATTTTTTGCTAAGTTGAAAAGAGATGGTAAACATATTCATAGTATTTGAATGAATTATTTGGGTTGCTTATTAAAAGATTTAATTGAAGATAGATTGAATGATAATTTGGTAATCACATTAAGAAGAATATAATATGACTAAAAATGTATATTTATATAGATGGACATATGAAGATCACTATACATATCCTAATTAACTTGTTGAAAAATATTTTTATCATTGCATTGTTTTAAGAAATAAAGTAGGTCATGACTTTTAGGTGGATTTATTTTACATGATAGATTAATTAAAGCAATAAATGAACATTAGGACGAGTACAAGAAATTGAATCAAAAAAAACATAGGGTACTTGGGAAATATTATTGGTAAATATAGACATTAAGTATATAGATAATAATTTAATAAATCATTAGATAAGATTTTATGATTTATGCATGGTTTGAAAAAATTTAATCTTTGTTAAATTGGTTTTATGTAATAGTTCAAAAACATAAGAGTAATATAATAATAATTATTAGTATTACTGAAAATTAAATAAATGAAAATAAATGATAAACTATTATAAGAAAACAAGAATAAATTAATAACCCATTAGTCTAATAATTAGAAGTTTTATATGGTTATAAATAAAAGAAATGTAATAATATTAATGTATTAGGATATTGTATTTTAGCAATAAGTAAGCAAATTATATTATAAGAAGGTTTGCGTAGAATCCATAAAAATTTTGGAGGTATTATTAATGTATAGAGTTACAATAACAAATTGTAATAATATTGAAAACGGTACAATTAAAATTCAAAAGAATAAGCTTAATATTAAATATGGAATTAACGGGGCTGGAAAAACTACCTTGTCGAAGGCTATATTTTTTGCCAAAGATAATGACAAATTACAGTCTTTAAGAACTTACTATTCTGAAAATCCTGCAGAGGTTAGTGTTATTCCTGAATTATCAAATGTATTGGTTTTTGATGAGAATTTTGTAAATCAAGTTGTTTTTAAGGAAGATAATGTAATTGAAAATACTTTTGAAGTTTTTTTAAAAACACCGAATTATGATCAAAAAAAACAACAGCTAGATAATCATTTACTGTCGCTTAAGGAAATAATGGATGAGCATCAAGATATTACTGAACTACGTGCTAGTCTGTTAAAAATAAATAGCAAATTTAAACGTACATCAACTGGGACCTTAAGTAAAACAGGTACTTTTAAAAGTTTATTATCAAAACAAAATATATACAATATACCTGTTGAGTTAGAAGATTATAAACCTTTTATTAGTAACAAAGAGATCAATATACCTTGGATTGATTGGAAAAATAAAGGTGATGCCTATGATAATACCGATCATTGTCCTTACTGTTCTGAAAAGTTAGATATACCAAAACATACAATTAAAAAAAAAATATTTACAAAGACGTATACAAAATCAGATTCTCAAAACCTAAAAGAAGCTTTGGAATTGTTGCAGAATCTAAAAACATTTATTAGGGAAGACAAATACATTGAACTAATTGGATATATAAAAAATGATACATCAGAAGATATTATTAAAACTATTATGACAAAGTTAACTACAGAATTTGACCTGATTTTATCAAGATTTTATGAAATTTCTGAGTTTGGAGATAGAAAAATAGCAATAGCTGATATCTCAAAACTTGAACAGCAAATTAATAACATGGAATTTCCGATATCACTTTTTGAAATGTTTGGTGGAGAAAAAATAGAGAATGTTTTTGCTGTTGTTAATGCGAATGTTGCTACATTAAAAGAAGAAGTATCTGTTTTAAAAAGAGAAATGGGAGCTTTAAAAGGGGTTGTACAAGCTACTATACAAGCTTCACAAAATGATATTAATGAATTTCTTAAAACTGCTGGAATAAATTATGAGCTAGAAATTTTAGCTGAAGATGAGATAAAGAGTAGAACTATATTGAAACAGTGTTTTGGTGGAGAAAAGACAGATGTATCCAATATAAGGCAACATTTAAGTTGGGGCGAAAAAAATGCATTTTCACTTATTTTGTTTATGTACTATTCACAAACCCAAAATCCGGACTTAATTATCTTAGATGACCCTATTTCCTCATTTGATAGCAATAAAAAATTTGCTATTATGCACAGAATGTTTAAAAATATTGGGAAAAGGGATATATCTTTGGTAGGAAAAACGGTCCTCTTATTAACACATGATTTTGAACCAATAACGGATTTTATTGTAGTTGGAAAATTATCGTCTGAAAATGCTACAGCTTCTTTTATTTGGAATGAGAATGGTGTGATACAGGAAAAAGCGATAGATGCTGATACTGATGTAAAATTGATCGTTGCAGAATGTGAGGAAATTGCTAAAAATGATAGCATTAATATTGTTAGTAGAATTGCTTTTTTAAGAAAATTATGCGAACTTAATGATCGTAAAAATTCATGGGGAAATGCTTATGAAATCTTATCATGTTTAATTCATGGAAACGAAATAAAACGCAAAATAGCAAATGATCGTTTTATAGAGATGAGTGAAGCTGATAAAAGTGATGGCATATCAAAAATTAAAGAATATATCAGAAGCTTTAATTATGATAACTTGCAAGACAATACTTATACGATATCAGGAATTAAAGATATCTATACTATTGAATCTAATGCGTATTTACAAGTTCAGCTTTTTAGAACAATCTGTGAAATTGCAGATAAAAATAAGTTGAAATTATCTCCTTTAGATAGTGGCTGGTATAAATTCATAGATGAAACATATCATATTGAAAATGACTTCTTACACTACTTAGACATAAGAAAATTTAATATTGTACCTAGCTATATCTCGAATAATGTAAAAGAAATGATGAATAAATTAAATGATTGAAAATATTGAATAGCAGTTGGATTTTATTTGATTTTACAGATTTTTAGTCATAATTATATGTGCTATAATCTTCAGTTTTTCAATTTCTTAGTTTCTATATAATACAGGTCATGTTGGCGATAATTATTAAGAGTAATTTATATTAGATAATGATCATGGTGATTTACCTTTTTATTACCTTAGTATATCACTAGTTAAGTAGAGTTTATACCTTTTGCTAAAGATGGTACATAATGGGATGAAAAACATATTAGGCACAGGTTATTAGTGTCTATAATGAAAGCTTAAATGAGTATTAATTATAGTAATTATAAGAAATTCAAACTACAGCGGTCCATAATGAATCCTAAGTTGGCTAAATAAGAATAGTAATTTTTTTTGAAGGATGAAAAATATGAAAAATAACAATAGAGATGATTTTAATGAAAAAACTAAAATAAAATTAGCACAACGTGTTGCGTATATATGTTCTAATCCTAATTGCCGTAATATGACCGTAGGACCTAATAAAGATAGTAATAAATCTACAATTACTGGTGTTGCTGCACATATAAAAGCAGCAGCTCCTGGTGGGCCTAGGTATGATTGCGATATGACTTCTGAAGAAAGATGTAGTATTACAAATGGAATATGGCTTTGTTGCACTTGCTCTACAATGATTGATAAAGATCCAATAAATTATCCTGTTGAACTTCTTTATAGATGGAAAACCGATGCCGAAGCTTGTGCAACATTATTACTTGAAAAAAAGACTAAATTGAAGACAATTAGTAGCATGACATCTAAAATTCAGTACTCTACTGTTGAAAACTATATAAACCGAAAAATTATATCAATTGATAATTACAATGATAATTATTCTGAAAATAGAGTTTGCTATATAAATAAAAACACTACACTTATTAAGACTGTAGAAGAAAATAATTTAATAATATTGTTGGGTGAAGCAGGTAGCGGAAAATCCTATCAATTACAACAGCTAGCTTATGATTTATCTGATAGTAAAAATAATCTATATCCAGCTTTAATAAGTTTATATAACTATATAGATAAAGAGATTGAAGACATAATACCAAAAGAATATACTGATATTTTATATAGTGATAAAATTTTGACGCTTATTTTAGATGGCTATGATGAAATACAAGATAAAGATTCTCGGAACTTTATAAGAAGAATAAATAGTTTTATTAATCACAATATAAAGCTTGTAATTTCTACAAGGACAAATTTTTACAAGAGTGCTATATTTAAAAAATTTAAACAATATTATATTTTGGATTTAGAATATGAAGATATATTAAACTATTTAAATAAAAAAAGTATTAATATTGATGAATTTTATAAAGATATTAACAAAAACAGATTAAAAGAATTACTTAAAAAACCTTTTTATTTAACTAGAATAGTTGATTTATACTCTCAAAGTAAATCTTTGCCAAAGAAAACAGAATTAATGGATGAATTAATTGATGATAGTTTTAATTTTGATAGTAACCATTATATAACAACTAAAGATATATCAGAAGAAAAAATGGAACTATTTAATTTACTTGAAAAAGTTAGTTTTTCTCTTGTTTGCTTAGAAAAGAACTATTTAAGTGATGATGAATATCAAAAAGAGTTTAATAAAGCGGAAAGGGAATTATTAAAATATAGTGGTATCTGGAAGAAAAATAACGATAATAATTGGCGATTTATACATAATAATTTTTGTGAATATCTAGCTGCTAAATTAATTTCAAAAAAATCTATAGAAGAAATTGTAAGGTTAATTACTTATAGTAATAGAAAATCAATAAAACCTTCATGGGTTAATACTCTCTCATACATTACAAATATATATAAAGATAATAATTTGAAAAATTGGTTATACAAAAATTCGCCTAAACAACTAATTAAATTTGAGAAAGATAGATTTACCAATAAAGAGAGGGTTGAAATATTCAAAAAAATATTTCATACATATTCAGATAAAGCAATATGGATAGAGTATGATGTTAAGAAAGATTTAGTGGCTTTTGATGAAAGCAGAAGAACTTTATTGTTTTTACTTAACGAAATAAAAAAACCTAAAAATATTCAATCACTGAAAAACTCCCTTGATTTATTAGGGGAATTTAATAAGACATTTAATTTAAGTCCAGAAATAATTGAAATACTATCAGTTTATATATTTGATGATAAAAATGATGAATATATAATAAACAGAGGAATTTTAGCTTTGGCAAATTTAAGAATACAAAATAAAAATTTAACCATAAAATTAATGAAATATTTTAAAAATAGTGATAAGTCTTATATACGATATAGTATATATAAGTACTTAAATACATCACAATATCTTGATGAAAATATCCATTTTTTTGTTGATGGTATTAAATATTGTTATTGGATAAAAATTGATAATAAAGAAATTAGAGTTAGTAATGAGTCTTTGGAGTTATTAAATGGTATTAGCAAAATAAGTACTATAAAAGCTTTTGAAAAAATAATAAAAGCTTTAATTATTTATAATAAAAGTAATTGTATATATTCAATTGAAACATTAATAAAAACCACTTTGAAATTAGCTGAAAAGTTATATTGCAAAAGCCGCACTATTGTATTTAATAGAGTTTATATTTTAACTATAAATACATATGAAAGGTATATCGGGCTAAATAAAAATTTTATTACTTTTTTTACGAATACTAATTCACGTGAAAAAGTATTTGGAAAATTAGCAAAAGATGATAATTATAAGTTTCATTATATAATACATAATTTTTATTATGATGGTTGTTATAATAAATTTGTAAAAATGTACCAACAAGGTAAATTAAAAGATGATACTGCCATAAGTTTTGCAATTAAAATGAACCAAAATGCTAAAGAGTTTATTAAATTAACTGAGTTAATAAAAGCAAAAACAGGAAAAATAATAATTAAAAGAGAACATATAGATTACTATGAACTACATAAAGTAGGAACTCAAAAATTTTTCAATGCTCTTTTTGATCAAGACAAATTTAATAAATTAATATATGAATTTATTAATTTGAGTAAAGATAATAATGTAACTATAAAAGATTCTATAAATTATAGAAAAAACATAAATCAACGTAAAGATTTAGATCTTACAGTATGGGCTATTTATCTGGATACAAAACAACAACAAATGTTATTATCTGATTTTTTACATGAAGTAATATGGATAGACTTCTCATCTTATCAGATTTACGAAGTGTTGAATAATAAAGATTATGAAGTTGAAATTAGTTGCGAGCAAAAATATTATATACAGAATTATTTTTATGTAAAAATAACTAGTATTAATTTTTCAAAAGCAATTATATATAAAAATGACAATAATTATTCAATTGAAAGATGTGTTCCTCAACTACTTTTTTTCTTAACATATTTTAATTTGGATTGTGAAGAAAAAATATTATTAAATACGCTTATTTTCCCTTATGATACCAATAATGAAAGACAATCATATTTTTTATATATTGAGCAACGAGTTAATTTAGAAAATATGAAAAAGCGTGTTATATATAATCTTGAAAGTAAAAATCTTATGGGAGAAGTATATGAAGAACATATTAAGTTTTGCATAAAACATAATATTTACTATGTTGAATATATAGCAAAAGAAGTTTGTATTGATAAAACAAGAAATGAGTCTGTTAAAAGAATAACTATTGATTATTTAATTATGTTATTAAAAGATAATATGTTGAGCAAAGATAAATTTTACAATAAAATAGTTTCGAAAATAGACGAAAAATTATTATTTTATGTTAGTGAAACATTATATAATCATAATGATAAAGAACTAAAAGATATATTAATTAGTAGAGTTGATATTTCAGAAGCTAAATACAAACTAATGGCTTATCTTATAAAAATGAACTCAAAAATAGGGATAGAATATTATATTAGTTTAATTGAAAAAGAGAAACAAACTCCTACAAAATTTTCATGTGGTGAAGAAATGACAAAATCTATAGCTATGATTAATGATATAAATAATTTGTCATATATTATAAGAATTATTGATATTCGCTTCTCTAATGGATTTAAAGATTGTAGTTTACAAAGTTTATATAGAAGTTTATCAGATTCCTTATATTTACTAGGAACTCAAAATAAAGAAAGCTATAAAAAAGTAAATAAAGAATTAAGAGAAGCTCTTTCTAAAACAGATAATACTAGTAAGTCAGAAAATGAAATTTTAAAGATAGGATTTATAAATAATGCATTAGATAATTTAAAAGAAAGTTACCTTAAAAATAAGGAAGGTAATATTATCTATTAATGTATAAAAACAAAGCATAAATTAGTCATTATTACGAAATATAAACCTAGTAAAATTAATATATCTTATATACAAAATATCAGGAATCTATATAAGATACCTATTTATTATCAACAGTTTGATATGACTTAAAACCAATTATCTGTTTTATATTATTGATATAATAGATTCAGAAAAAAATGGATTAATAGAATTCCAAATGCAAGAGATTATTTAAATTTATTATAAATTAAAGTATTATTAAATTTTTCAGACATGGCTTGTAAACGTAAGGAGATAGTAAAATGGTCAATGACATAAATTGGTTGGAGCCTTGGGATAGCCTACGTACAGAGCCAAGTTTTTTTGAAAAAGAACTATATAGTGAAGTTGGCAAACAACATATTTTATATGGGAAAATGGTGATGGCAATAGGAAGAAGATATGATCGTGATGACATATTATTTAAAGTATATGATTCTGAATTAAGTTTTGCAGTAGTACATTTAACTTACTCAAATAAGAGAGAGAAAAATTAGAAATATCCAAGAACGAAAATTTATGAAGATTTAAACAATTGGATTACTGAATGTATGATGCCAGACCATTTGAAATATATGCTTGACGAAAGAAGAAGGCAGGTAATACATTTACATACAAAGTAAATGGAAACATATTGATATTAAGTAATAAAATTGTGTAGTGTCAATATCAACTATCAAAAGAGCTTTAAAGATAGTTAGGTAATTGCAAAACTTTTAGTTGAGTATGAAGGACAGGAGAATTATTACTGCAAAAAAACACTTTAGTAATGTTAAATATAGTATTTTAAGATAGTGGATGTAACTATGAATAAAAATAGGCTCAAGAAATAAACGTATCTCATTTTATTGAACCTTAAATGTTATACTTACGCAATTAATGGTTTTAAGCTTCTTATATATTCATGCTTATTGATTTTATGAGCAAGTAAGACTGTAATTAATTGTGTAATACTTGATAGTAATAAATCCGCATGAAGTGTTTTTGCATTCCTTGTTTTACGTTTAGCAATACAAAAGCTTTCTTTGAAATGATTGATTGATTGCTCTACGACAGAACGGATTTTATATATTGTACTCCATTCATCAGTACCACGTAATGTTCCAGGATAAGCCAGTAGGTCTTTTTCAGATAAATATATATCATTCTTCCACAAAGAGATGAAGTGCAGGGATTATCACAATTATGTTTTCTTCGCCATTTGTCATCTTCACATTTAGTCCATTTCATTTTAGGACATACAAATTTGAAGGTAGGAAAACCACAACGTAAATGGGAAGTATTTCCTTCAGGTTTCATGGGAAGCTCTGGATTGTGAGGACAACAGGGAATTCCATCAACAGTAAGAGTATAATCAGTATCGCTCAATGAAGAACGATGATTTAAAGGAATATAAGCTTTATTAAACTGTATATCTGAAAGAAGATTATTATAAATATCAATGGTATCAAAAGCAGCATCACCAATAAAAACACTTGGATTGATAAGAGGATGTTTAGCAAAAAAATCTGAAAGAACAGGAATAAGTGCTTTTGAATCAGAAAGAGACTTATCTTCATTAGGGGAATCAGATTTTTTATCAATAACAATATCAGGATGAGCATCAATAAAATCCTTATTATAAAAAGAAATATCCCTAACAATGCCAAGACCGTTGGTAATAATGCCAAACTTAAAAACATAACAAAAATGTCCGTTGATATAAAGTTGTTTTATTTCAGGATTAGAAGAAGCATGTGAAGGCATTGATTTATAAGCCGCCTTGTAGGGATCAAAAGACTTATCAAGACTAGCATTTTTCTTATACGTTTTAAGTTGTTTAATAATCTTATTGGCATATTTAGGATTGTTTTCAGTGACAAAAGCTTCAATTCCAGAAGTATCAAAAACTGTCATAGAAGCTTTATGAGGATTAATACTTTGGCAAATCGGTTCAGTAATATCAACAAGGTCATCAAACATCGATTGTAAGTCCAACAAAAAATTTTGTTTGAAACGTGTAAATTTAGAAGCATCTGGAACTTTAGTAAAACCACAAAATTCTCTAAGTTCTTTTGAAAACTTAAGGAAAGTTATTAGTAGAGAGTCAGTAGGAATAGAAAAGATTCTTTGAATCAAAAGAGCCCAGAGCATGGCAGTAAGTGGATATTTTCTAGGTCTTCCAGTATATGCATAATAATGATAATGAAAAGAATAGGAAATAAACTCACTAAGATTGATGGTATTTTCAAGTAATGAAAGAAAGTGGTGCTTATCATTTTCAAAAAAATCTTGGCAATCAGAAAAAATTTCTGCCAAAGAAAGCTGATTATATGTTATCATACGTGTATAATTCCTTTCGGGTTTTGGTGGATTTGTTTCTTAGCAATTCAATTTTACCATAAATCGGTGAGGAGTTATATTAATTTAAAGAAAAAAATATCCCATACTTATGCGGGTTATGGCGTTTTGCAAACTCTTAAATAATATATATTTGATGAAAGGAGATATTAGAATGTATGATCTTTCAACTGAATTTGATAAGTTTTATCGTACTAAAGTAGTTTTACCAGCCACTGTTCAAAATGAACTTAGAGAAAAAAGAAAACTTAATATCAAACGATTAGAAAATGGCTTAACTGAATATAACGAGGAAAATGGTACAGATTATAAAATATGTGAAAATCGAGTTCAGGGAAGCATGGCAATGCACACTGTGGTGCAAAATGATAATAACGATTATGACATTGATGTTGCAATTGTTTTTGAAAAAAGTAAATTAGGAAATTTAGGACCATTGGCAACGCGTAATATTGTTGCAAATGCACTGAGAAGAAAAACAAGGCAGTTTAATGCAGAGCCAGAAGTGAAAACGAGTTGTGTTCGTATAAAATATGAAGATGGCTATCATGTTGACTTTGCAGTTTATAGGAGGTATAAAAATTCAGAAACAGATGTAGAGTATAAATATGAACATGCTGGAATTGAATGGACATCTCGTGATATTCGAGCTATTGATGATTGGTTTAAAGGTGAGATTGAGGAAAAGGGAAAGGATTTAAGAAAAGTAATTCGCTTCTCAAAGATGTTTTGTAAATCAAGAGATTCATGGAAGAATATGCCGAGCGGATTGATTCAAACAGTTTTGTGTGATGAGCAACTTGCAGGTTATACTAGAATTGATGAATTGTTCTATCATACAATGAAACTGATTAAAATTCGTTTGAATGATGATGTCGAGGTAAGCGCTCCTGTAGACAATGGCCGTTTGCTTGTAACACGAGATAGTGATCGACAGAAGATGAATAATTGGAAAAACCGATGTGATTCCAAACTGAAAGAACTGGATATCTTATTTGATGGGGAGTGTACATATAGTCAGGCTGTTACATCGTGGAGTGAATTTTTCAATCATAATTACTGGAGTGAATTGGCTACGGCTCAATTAAGTGAAAGTTTTAGCATTAAAAAATCTTGTGGTTATACTGATACAGAGCAGTTCATTGAAGATATGTATGATATAAATGAGCGGTATGATGTATACATAGACTGTATGGTCAGTGGGAATGGATTTATGCTAACGCCTATTTATCAATTTATAGAAACATATGCTCCTAAATTTAAAAGATTTATTCCACATAATTTTACGGTGAAATGTAAAGTTGGAAAAACAACAGCTCATTCTTATGATAAAGTGCTGTGGAAAGTAAGAAATGTCGGGGAGGAAGCTGAACGACGTAACGATATTCGTGGGCAAATTAAGGATAGAGGTACTTGGATTAGCGAGAATACGTTATTTAATGGATCTCATTATATAGAATGCTATTTAATAAAAAACAACATTTGTGTAGCAATTGGACATATTAGTATTCCAATTGGAATAGAGTAAAAGTATACATAGCTGTAATAGGAAGGATTTGAGGTAGCTTGATTAAGAAGATTTTTAAAATGATTATTTTTTTGGTAATTTGTTTAGGCTGTATTGCAATTATAATATTATTTGAATTGGAATGTTGGCCGGTAGGCAGCTCATTAGGTGGTTTAGTGGTAGGTATAATTGTTCCTTTTCTGAAATCAAGCTTTGTAGATATTATGGATACTGAAAATTGGAAAACATCACAAAGAAAACTTGTGCGTAAGAACTTTATTAAAAAAACTGATAATGTAAGAATTTCATTTGCTTACTTGTTCAGAATTAAAGTTAACGGAAGATATTTTCTTGTAAAAAATGCTCGTGGAACTGAAAAATATCAACCAGTTGGTGGTGTGTATAAAATGGATCAAGCTGAAGCTCAGTATTTAAAAACACATTATTTTGTAGAAGATGATCATAGAATTCCTATTAACCAGTCATCAAAAAGAGATTATCGATTGCAATTACAGGACAAGTATATTCGAAGGTTCGTTCGTCGATTTAATAAAACGAAAAATCGTGAAGTTGTACAGGATTTGAGCAGAGAATTTAAAGAAGAATTGTTTGACACTGGTATTTTAAATGCATCTAAGTTTGGAGTGCTGAGATATAATTACTGCGGTCGACATATGACTGAACTCCAATACAGTGAGCATTTTCAATGCTACGAATTGTTGTTGGCAGATGTGGTTGATGTGGATTTAACTGCTAATCAAGAACAAGAGTTCCTTTTATTACTTAGCACAAATTCGGATAAATACTGTTTTGCTACAGAAGATGAAATTAAATCATTGGGAGTGAGAGTGGGGAGTAGTAATCTACAAGAGACTATTGCCGACCACACAACTAAAATACTGCAACAAAATACTCAATATTTAACGAAAAAACGAAGTAATAGAAGCAAAAATGAGATTGAGATACAACTATGAAGCAAAAATATATAAATAATCAAGTTATAATGCCATGTTACCGTACAAAAATAAGCATAGCTTATTTTTTGTATTAGTCTCTTTGAAAAATATAAAACGTATTTATACTAAATCAATAAACTATAAAATGGTCTAGTTACACAAGTGGTATCTGTTGGTTCAGTTGTCAAAAGCATTTGCTGATTGTACAATTGTTGAATTGATGTAACTTACAATTCAATTTTATATAATATTAGACAAGTTACTACTTTGCGTTTGTTAGAGCATGATTAAATGTTATGGCAATAAAGAGAAAACAAAATAATTATTGGATTGCACACCTACGAAAACAAGTAAATAGAATTAATACTATTTTAGATTCAATTCGTATAACAAAAATGTGAATTAAACGAAGCAGTATATTTGATTTTTGGTAATATTACATCTCTATTATTCAACAGAATACTAAGAGCAGAAACCCAAAATCTTTAGTAATTATTGAAGTTTTTAAGAACTGGTAAGACCTTAACCAATGAGGGGACATCAATATACTAAATTTTTAGTAATAGTTTACAGAAAAACAATAGGTTGAGAATTTTATAGAAGTACAGAGCTTGGAGATAATTATCAGAATAGGCATGGATTATTATATAGATTCAATAAGATTGATTCATTTGAGGTAAAAGAAAGATTGTTAAACTCTCTGTAATATCATTAATAACAACACTTATTGAATATGACAAAATATTAGTAGCAATAGCCATAAAAACATTAGAATAATATAATAACAAGATAAATTTGTTGAGGATAGTATAACACAAGGAGGTAACGTACTTGATAGGTAGTAATAATATACTTGAAATGCACGCAAAATGTTGGGATCACTTAATTAATATTCAAAAGGTGGATAGGAATTTTTATTTTGCACCAAGAAAAATTAATAATTTGAATAGATTAGAACAAGGATATTATTTTCTTGGTAATGATGATTATTTAGATATATCTTTTTGGGATGGTAGTGATTCTATAGAAAAGATACATAATATTGCATGGGGAGCAAAATCTAATGGTAGATGTTTTATATCAATGAGTTCAAAAGATAATGCACATAAAGCAAAGTATTTAGAGGAGCTAGTGCATATATTAAAACAAAGGACAGGTGTTAATTTTTGCCGTATAAAAGAAACAAAATGGTGGTATGATTATCCCGAAGAAGTTTACTTTCTTGATAGTTTACAAAGCTTCTTAGATAATGAAAAACCAATTATAGATGAATATATTAGAAAACATAAAGAATCAGGTATTAGTATGTTAAACAGTGAGTTTAATAAACAATACGTATTAAAGAGGTTACAACAAGATAATATCAAATCTGAGGAAAAGAAAAAACAAGAGGGGATAGTGAGTGTATCTCCATCAAGTTACATAAAAGTCTTACATCATAACAAATTACAAAATGCAATGGTAAAATATCTAGAAAAAGATAGTAATTATAAATCAGTTACTAGTGAGGTAAATAATGTAGATATAACAGTTAAAACGGTTACAGGAGAAACAATATTTTATGAACTTAAAACTTGTGATGTAAAGAATGCGATAAGATTAGCTATAGGGCAATTGTTGGAATATTGTCATTATCATGATAAAAGCAAAGCCAATAAATTGGTTATTGTTACGAAATATAAACCTAGTAAAATTAATATATCTTATATACAAAATATCAGGAATCTATATAAGATACCTATTTATTATCAACAGTTTGATATGACCAAGAACCAATTATCTGTTTTATATTAGTATATAATAAATTCAGTAAAAAATGTAAGGAGAAAGTAAAATGGTCAATGACATAAATTGGTTAGAGCCTTGGGATAGCCTATGTACAGAGCCAAGTTCTATTGAAAAAGAACTATATAGTGAAGTTGGTAAACAACATATTTTATATGGAAAAATGGTGATGGCAATAGGAAGAAGATATGATTGTGATGATGTATTATTTAAAGTATATGATTCTGAATTAAGTTTTGCTGTAGTACATTTAACTTACTCAAGAAAGAGAGAGGGAAATTCCAAATATCCAAAAACAAAAACATACAAAGATTTAAATGATTGGATTACTAAATGTATGATACCAGACCATTTAAAATATATGCTTGACGAAGAATGCAGGTAATACATTTACATACAAAGTAAATGGAAACATATTGATATTAAGTAATGAAATTGTTTAATGTCAATATCAACTATCGAAAGAGCTTTAAAGATAGTATTGAAAGGAAATTACTATGAAAAAAAGAGGTGTAAGATTTTTAGTACCAAATGAATACGGACATCTTTTACAAGATGTTCTGAATACTATAGATGTTGAAAAGTATTTCTGGCATATAGATTCAGATGAAATATATATAAGCAATGATAATGAAGGAATAGTAGATAACTTATTTTCTAGAGATAAGAAAAAGAATATATTATCAGGGAAAAAATTTAAAAAGTTAATAAGTGAAAACATCTATTATACTATATTTGGTGAATTCAAAGCTTTTACTAAGGACTTAGAAGTAACAGAGATAAATACATTTGAAGATTTTAGAAAAAGCAAATGTGAAATAGTATTATTAATAGTTGATTCAATTTATTATGATATATATTGTAAAGATGTTAATACCATACTGAGCATATATGAAAGTGCAGTGCAAAGTGGATATGATAATGTTGAATTTATTGATGAAAAAGATACAAGAACAAGGTTATTAGTATGGTAAATTATTAATTATAGTTTTAGAGAAGATATTAGAAGTACTATGGAGACTAAAAGATTATGATAATACACATTAAATATTTATAATAAGGAAATAAAAAAAGAGGGAGCTAAATGTTCTTTACTCCCAAGATTTCCAAACATCAGGTTGATAACCAACACTTGCTTTCTTACCATTTCTAACAATAGGTGTTTTAAATAATTTTGGATTCTCTAAAAGAATTTCTTGCATGGTGTCCTGGTCTTGAGTATATGCTAGGACGCTTTCTTTGTAATTAGAAGAATCTTTATTAATGAGGTTGTCAATGCTAACGCTCTGGATAATTGATTTTAGTTCACCCGGACTGACACCTTTTTGTACTAGATCAATTTTTTGAAATTTGATACCACGTTCTTTAAAATACCTTTCAGCTTTTTTAGTATCAAAGCATTTCTTGTTTCCGAATATCTGAATGTTCATCATGTTTCTCCTTAACTGTTTTTAGTATTATAATTATACTAGTAATGTCAGAAAAAAACAACTTCCAGACTTTATTAGTTACTGTCAAGTAATCGTAATACATGATGTAATCTTAATATTAAAACATCCTAATAAATTGTATTACAGTATAAAACATGATATAATTTCAACATCATAGAAAGAAAGGAAATAGACTGTTTGAAAAAATTGAGCATTGTATTAAGCGTGGTATTTAAGTAACACGCCAAAGATATATTTGTGAATATATTATTACTTTGCGTGCTATTCTTTTACCACCGTATAGATTGGGTTAAGTAAAAAAATAACATATCAAAGGAGTTATTAAAAATGTTAGTAATTAGATTAGAAAATGAAAAAGATTATCGAGAAGTAGAAAATGTCACAAGAGAAGCATTTTGGGATAAATATAAACCTGGTTGTGATGAACATGTAGTGGTTAATAAAATCAGGAAGACTAATGCTTTTATCAAAGAATTAGATTTTGTTGCGTGTGATGAAGACAAAATAATTGGTAATATAATTTATTCAAAAGCAAAAGTAATTAATGAAGATAATGAAGAATTTGAAGTTTTGTGTATGGGACCTATTAGCGTATTACCATCATATCAAGGTAAAGGAATTGGTAGTTCACTTATGAAACATTCTATTGAAGCTGCCAAGATATTAGGCTATAATGCAATTATTATTTTTGGGAATCCCAAATATTATCATCGCTTTGGTTTTGAAAATGCTGAAAAGTATAAAATTCAAACATCATGGGGAGTTAATTTTGAAGAGTTTATGGCATTAGAATTACATAAAGGTTCATTAGACGGAATTACTGGTAAGTTTTACGAAGACCCTGTTTTTAAGATAACAACAGATGAACTAAATGAATTTGAAAAGCAATTTCCACCAAAGGAAAAGCATTTTACAAAGGAGCAATTAGATACAAAATTTATTAATAATTAACTAATTAAATTTAATAAAACTTATTTTAAATAACAATAATATGCCTTAGTAAATATTTTACTAGGGTATTTTTGCGTATTTATATAATTTGAAAAATATTGAATTATTAATTTGAAATATCTGTTTTTGAATAGTATAATAACATTAAGAAAATTTAAAATTTATATGTTAATATATATTAGAGTATGAAATAGTTAGTTGAGGAAGTTATGAAAAAAATTATTGTTAGGAGTTGAGATATGTATAATATTAATGAATTGATAATTAGAAGTTTTAAAACAGAAGATAAAAAAGATATTTCAAAGATCTATCTAGATGGATTTAATAGTAAAGTGAAGAAGTTACTAGATTTACCTGATGAACGCAAAAATGATTTTTTAGATGATTTTGGAATCCTAGGAACCCATTATAAGGAAGGTTATTTTATTGCTGAGATTGATGGTGATATTATAGGATTGATGCTTCTTAGATGGGTAGGACAAGAAAGGCAAAAGAATACACAACCTAAGTTTTTTCTATTAGTGAAGAAATATGGACTTATATCAACTTTAAAAACTATGGCTAAGCTAATACTAATGAATCATAATCCAAAAAAAGGTGAGATTTATATAGATAATATTGCAGTTTCAGAAAAAGCTAGAGGTCTTGGAATAGGTAGTATATTAATAGATAAGGCTTTTGATACTGCTATGTCCATGAATGGTATAGACAAAGTAAGTTTAGCAGTTATTGAAGACAATCCCAAAGCTCATAAGTTATATAAGAGATTAGGATTTAAGGATGTACATAAAATAACTACCCGTATGGGGAAATGGGCAGTAGGTGTTTATCAATATACTGAAATGGAAAAAGTAATTACGGATTAAACATATAAGAGAATTACTAAAAAGGAGAAAGGTTATTGGGTTAAATAAACATTTGTAACCTAATAACCTTTTGGTTTACAGCAATTATTTATATGTAAAGAATAAATAATTTTATTTGGTTAATTATAACACAATTAAATTTGAATGTATATTCATAATTTATAAAATTATTTTAACTATTTGTGATATGCAAGTATAATTTGTATTATTCTAACAATATATCTCTATATTTTCATAAATTAATTTTATAGTTTATATAGCTAAAGATAAATTGTTAATATAAATATGAGGATTATGTTATAATATATTCAGTAAACTAGATATATTAAGAAAGTAGCTATTAAGGAGTTGATTTGCATTAATGAAATCAATAAAAAATATTTTGTACTACACACTCATGGGTATATGTACAGTTTTTCTTATGCGATTAATTAGATATGGTTTTAGTGATAAAATAATATCTGGAGATTTTTGGATAGATTTATTAATAGGAGTTAGTGTATTTACTATTTTTGCTACAATTAGAGAGCTAAAAAATATTAAAGCAAAAAAATTAACTAGTTATATAAGCAACAAAAATATGAAACACTATTAATTCGTTAATTATGGAGGTGGGTTATGGGTAAAAATAAGTACCTATACATACTTATTATGTCAGTAATATTATTTGTAATTTTGATAGCTTATTATTTTATTAATTCATCTAGGTCACCACATATTTCTAATAAAGTTAGCAAAGTTAAAATACTTGACTTGAGAAGTGGTGAAGACATAACCATTAAAGATAAAGAAGAAGTAACGCATCTTATTTATACGTTTAATAACATCCAATATAAAAAGAGTAATATTAAAAATTATCCTAATGGTCCTACATATGAATTAACATTTATGAATAATGAAAAACATTATGGATTAGCTATTTATGATGGCGATGAATATTATTTAATACATTATACAGCTAGATTGAAAAATTATAATGGGATGACTGATAAAAGTGATATTGATATATTGGATTATATAGATAAACTGTATGAATCTAAAAATATAAAATAGAAGATATTACTTAAGCTAAGTTATTTATTACTAAAATAAAAATAATATTTAATATAAAATTGGTGGTGATTACAATGTCTTTTCTATTTGCTTTAGCTATACTATTAATTTTTGGTACTTTACCCCTCTGGGAAAAAATACTAGGGGGTAAGCAGTTGTATAGAATTAAATCATCAATAATAAAAACGTGTATGATTCAAATATTGATGGTATTTTGGTCAGTAATAATGATAATAATTCTACTAATATCTCTAGAATATGACCCTGATGCCAAGTACAAATTAGTAGTTGCAATAGTTGTATTCGGTATAATATGTATAAGTGCTATTTATAATTATATTAAAGTGGGTGAGGGAATATTTGAAGATGGTGTAATATATAGAGGAGTATTTCGAAGTTGGGAAATTTGTAAAGGTTATCAGATATATCCTGACGATGCAGATAATGCTAATATAACTATATATTTTGAAGCTAGATCCATAGATATTCAAGTAGAATCTATGGATATTGAAAGAATAGACAATATTCTTAGTAAGCATTGTGTGAAAAAAATTGATTTGCATCAAGATCATTAGTCGGGAGATAATAAAAAAGCTAGTAGAGGTGGGATAGGTTGAAAGAAAAAATA
>NZ_BTPT01000029.1:0-144749 GCF_054408565.1 Vallitalea sediminicola | reverse complement strand
AAAAAATGCTAGTAAATAGATATGCTATGTAGGTTTTGAGATATAAGTAAAGTCCTTAACATATTTTTTTGGAGATAATCCAACGATTTTCTTGAATTTTTTATAGAAGTTGGAATAGTCATTAAAACCAACTAAATAACAAGCATCTGTAACTGGAACACCTTCTAATAGAAGGTGTTTTGCTTTTTCTATTCGTTTCAGATTAATATAATCAATAATCGTAATTCCCATATGTTTTTTGAATAGGTGACATAAATAATATTTATTGATAAAAAATTTGTTGGATAATAGATCTAGATTGATGACAGTATCTAAATGGTCATTAATGTACTCTAGTGTAGCTAAAATCTTGGGGTCAGATTTTATAGTATTTTTTTCTTTTTTTGATTCGAATATTATAGTGTTCAATTTTATAATAAGTTGTAAAAGCAGTGTTTTAATCATTATATCACCAGAAGGTTTATTACAATATTTATCTATTTCCATAAAGTAATAAATTAAGTTATTCTCTAGTGTATCAGAAGATCTTATAACATTAGTGTGACCGGACATTCGTGATTCATAGGTTTCTACAGGGTTATTTTCAGGTATATTAAAAAAAGATAGATATTCAGATCTGAACTGGATTATTTTTCGTTCATAAGTATCTCTGATTCTTAATACAGGTCTGTGAAATTCTTTGTTATTAGTAATTATAATATCATATTTATTTAATTCATATGTTTTTCCATCTACATAATAATTAATATTATCGCTGATGCATAGGAAAATTTCATTGACATCATGGTTATGAATAGGAATAGTAAAAGTACCTAAAGAGATTGAGTGAAAATAGCAGAAATCTCTTTCTTGTTTATATTGAGCATAATCACTCACAATAAAACCTTCTTTCTTATATTTGCCATTTATTAATATCAGGATAGAAAATTATTACTGTGTCTATATCATAGTTTTATTATATAGCAATATATGCAATATATAAAGCAAAAACTTCATAGATTTTTATACTATGATTATAATACAATAACTTTATATTATAAGAATCAAATACCTTTGAAGGGAAGAAAAATATGGAAGTGGATAAACTAGGTGTTGCCATTGTAGGATGTGGTACCATATTTGAAAATCATATACAACCTATCATTAACAATGATAAAGCAAAATTATTATATCTAGTTGATATTGTGGAGGAAAAAGCAAAAAGTTTAGCCAGTAAGTATAAATGTGATTATAGTACTAATATCGATGATATCCTATACGATGATAGTATTGATGTGATTCATATACTGACACCTCATTATTTGCATTACGAGATGGCTAAAAAAGCTATATTAGCTTCTAAGCATGTTGTTCTTGAAAAGCCTGCTGCTATTAGGGTGGAAGATGTTCAAGATCTGAAACAACTTTCATTAAAGATGAACAAACAGATAGCTGTAGTTTTTCAAAATAGATATAATCCATCATTGGTAGAAACAAAAGCAATTATAGATTCTAATAGATTAGGTTCAGTTATTGGTATGAAAGCTTTTATTACCTGGAAAAGAGACGAGGAATATTATAAGCAGGATGTATGGAGAGGGAGATGGGAAACCGAAGGAGGAGGGTTGTTGATTAATCAAGCTATTCATACTCTTGATTTAATGAGATGGTTTGGAGGTAGGATAGATAGAATAAAAGGACATGTGGATACGAGATTACTTAGTGACGCAATAGAAGTAGAAGATACTGCAGAAGCAACACTAAAATTTGAAAATGGAGCAATAGGTCTTTTCTATGGGAGTAATAATTATGTGGATGATTCGTCTGTCGAGATGGAGATAGTATGTGAAAAAGGTAAGCTGTCATTAAGAGATGGTACCTTATGGTTACAAAATAATGAAAACATGGAAAAAATAGTAGCTGATAATAAAATTAAGGGGTACAAAAGTTATTGGGGTAATGGTCATAAGGTATTCATTGATGAAGTGTATAAGGATTTAGTTGAGAATAAACCAGTTGAAATAGATATAGATGAAGGTCTGAAAACATTAGAGATAGTACAAGGTATTTATTCATCTAGTAAACATAACGATTATTATAAAATGAAATATTAAAACAATATATGCAATGTAATCAATATCTAATTATAGAGGAGGATTTATAATGAGTAAATTTATTTTATCAGCATTTTCTGATGAGGCAGCTATGGATTTATCTACACAACTTGATGTTTTGCAAAAGCATGGTATCAAATATATGGAGATGCGAGGTGTTAATGATAAAAATATTGCTGATTTAACACTAGAAGAAGCTATAGAGATAAAAAAAGAGTTGGATGAAAAAGGAGTCAAGGTTTCTGCTATAGGATCTCCTATAGGTAAAATAGGGATTACAGATCCTTTTGAACCACATTTGGATGAGTTCAAACACGTATTAGAACTATCTAAGATTCTTGATACAAAATATATTAGGATGTTTAGTTTCTTCATTCCAGAAGGGGAAGATCCAGATGATTATAGAGAAGAGACTATAAGGCGTTGGAAAGAATTTTTGAAAAATGCTAAAGATTATGATGTCATTTTACTTCATGAAAATGAGAAAGATATTTATGGGGATATCCCTCGTAGATGTAATGAACTAATCAAAGCACTTAAGTGTCCTCAGTTCAAATTGATATATGATTTTGCTAATTTTGTGCAATGTGATGTTAAGAATTATCCTGATGGATTCAATCTTTTAAAAGATGAAGTCATTTATTTCCATATAAAAGATGCTCTTTATAAAAATCACAAAGTAGTACCAGCAGGTTATGGAGATGGAAAATTAGAAGAAATTTTAAGAGAAGCAAAAGAAGCTGGATATGAAGGATTCTTATCATTAGAGCCACACTTAGGTAATTTTAAAGGTTTTGCAGAACTTGAAAACGGTCAGGTTAATGAAGAATTAGAAGATAGCGGTCCAGTAAAATTTGCAGTGGCAGTTGAAGCATTAAAAGATTTATTAGAGAAATTATAAAACAGGAGGATGACAAGAATGGAGCAAGTACGTATTGGTGTTATAGGTTTTGGGAATATGGGTTCTAACCATGCTAAGTCTTTGTACGAAGGTAAAGTCAAAGATGGAAAATTAGTTGCAGTCTGTGATATAAATGAAGAAAAGCTAAAGAAAAGCAAAGAATTATATGGGGATATTATGTGTTTTGACAATCATCATGATATGTTAAAAGATAGTAATATTGATGCAGTTATAGTTGCAACACCTCATTATGACCATCCATCTATTGCAATTGATTCATTAAAAGCTAATAAACATGTAGTGATAGAAAAACCAGCAGGGGTATATACGAAAGCTGTACGTGAGATGAATGAAGTAGGTAACAATACAGATAAAGTATTCGCTATTATGTATAATCAAAGAACCGATCCTTATTATAGTAAGATTAAAGAACTCATTGATGATGGTGAATTAGGTGAAATAAGAAGAGTCAACTGGATAATTACTGATTGGTACAGACCACAAAGCTATTATAACTCAGGTGGATGGAGAGCCACTTGGGCTGGTGAAGGAGGAGGAGTGCTTCTTAACCAAGACCCTCATCAACTTGATATATGGCAATGGATTTGCGGTATGCCTACAAGAATTAGAGCATTTTGTCATTTTGGTAAGATGCATGATATTGAAGTTGAAGATGATGTCACAGCATATGCTGAATATGCTAATGGTGCAACAGGAGTATTTGTTACATCTACAAGCGATGCACCAGGTACTAACCGTCTAGAAATAAGCGGGGACCAAGGTAAAATAGTTGTAGAAGATGGTAAAATCACATTTTGGAGATTAAGGGTATCAGAAAGAGAATTCAACTCAACATTTACTGGAGGATTCGGTAACCCTGAATGCTGGAAGTGTGAGATAAATGTAACACCTAATCCACTACAACAGCATGTAGCAATTCTAACTAACTTCGTTGATGCAATATTAAATGGTAAAGAATTGATAGCACCAGCAGTTGAAGGAATTAGAGGACTCACAATATCTAACGCTATGCATCTATCTGCATGGACGGATGATTGGGTGAACCTACCTATTGATGAAGATCTCTATTACAGCAAACTACAAGAAAAGATTAAGAATTCAACAATAGTCAAAGAAACTAAGAATGTTACACTTGATGTTGATGGAACTTTTTAAAAATATAATAAATGTAAGGAAGGTATAAATTATGAAAATAGCAGCGCAACTTTTTACAGTACATGATTATTTAGGAACAAAAGAAGATATGAATATGACTTTCAAGAAAGTTAAAGAAATGGGTTATGACTATATTCAATTATCAGGAGCAGGATACATAGATGATGAAAAAGCCGAGTATGTAAAAGGATTATTAGAAAAATATGAACTAACAATGTGTGTTACTCACATGAGTTTTGACCAATTAGATAACGAATTAGAAGCATTAATCAAATATCATAAAACATGGGGATGTGATTATATTGGAATAGGTTCTATGCCAAAACAATTTTCTCGTGATGAAAAAGGCTATGGAAGTTTTGTAGAATGGGCTAATAATATAGGAGATATAGTATCACAACAAGGATTAACCTTCGTATACCATAACCACAGCTTTGAATTCGAAAAATACAACGGTAAAACAGGCTTAGAAATCCTAGCAGAAGGATTCAACAACCATGTTCAACTACTATTAGACACTTACTGGGTTCAAGCAGGTGGTGCCAACCCAGCATCATACATCACAAAATTAGCAGATAAGATTGACATCATACATCTAAAAGACTATGGTATCAAAAATTACGAGCCATACTTCGCAGAAATAGGTTCTGGAAATATTGATTGGGAAAGTGTCATCAAAGCATGTAACGAAGCAGGAGTAAAATATGCAGCAGTTGAAAGAGACAAAGGAGAAATAGAACCTTTTGAAAGTTTAGCAATAAGCAGAAGATATCTCAAAGAAGTTCACGGATTATAGAGATTTTCTGACCGACATGCAACATTTTAACTTTGCCTAACTATTCAAGTTAGTATATAATATACTAAAATAATTGATTACAATTAATATATATAATACTGTAATATGGTGGGCAAAGGAGGACATAATGAAACTAATATCTTGGAATGTTAATGGCATTAGAGCTTGCGTCAAAAAAGGTTTCTTGGATTTTTTTAATGATGTAGATGCAGATGTTATGTGTTTACAAGAAACTAAGATATCTGAAGGGCAAATTGAGTTGGATTTAGAAGGATATCATCAATATTTTAATTATGCAGAGAAAAAGGGCTATTCAGGAACAGCAATATTCTCTAAGATGGAAGCTATATCTATTAAAAATGGAATAGGTATAGAAGAACATGACCAAGAAGGACGAGTCATAACGGTAGAATACGATGATTTTTACTTAGTTAATGTTTACACACCTAATTCTAAAAGAGGGCTTCTTAGACTTGATTATAGAATGCAGTGGGAAGATGCTTTCAAAGCTTATGTTAATGAGCTTGATAAGATTAAACCTGTTGTCATCTGTGGTGATCTGAATGTAGCCCATAAAGAAATTGATATAAAGAATGCAAAATCAAATCAAAAAAATGCTGGATTCACTATAGAAGAGAGAACTAAGTTTACTAATCTACTTGATTCTGGTTTTATAGATTCATATAGGTATTTTTATCCTGACAAGGAAGATGCTTATAGCTGGTGGTCTTATATGTTTAGCGCAAGACAAAATAATGTAGGATGGCGTTTGGATTATTTTACTGTTTCTAGAAAATTAGAAGAAAAGTTAATTGGTGCAGATATCTTATCAGATATATTAGGTTCTGACCATTGTCCTGTTCAATTAGAACTAGATATTGAAGTTAATGAATCTATCAATATTGATTCTATTTGTGGTAATGAAGAACAATTAGAATTGGATATATAAAAAAATATCATCCAAATAATTTAAGTGATAAATAATATAGGTAAATATATTTAATATAATTATTCATTTATTAAGATAGTTATACTAATATATTTACCTTGTTTTTGTTGGAGTTATATAATATATTTTGATAGTTATATAGAAGTTAATCAAGATTATTTTTGATTTTTTGAACTTAATTTTGCATATCAGGTATTTTGATAGTATTTTTTTTCAACTTAGAATCCTGATTGTTTTTAATTAAAGTACAACCATGACCCATTGGACATATTTGACACCAGCTTCTCGGCTTGAAGATAATACCAATAGCTATACCAACTACAAATGACATTAACATGAATCTATAAAATACTTTAGCTATGACTGCAAAATGAAATCCATGATGAACAATAGCATAAGTAAGAACAATACTAAAAACAGAAAGCATTATTGACAAGATAATATTTTTGGCTTTATTAGTCCTTAACCATTTGGGAAGTGTGTGACCTAGGGATATTTTTTTAAGGAATTTTCCTAGAAAAGAACCTCTAGGACAGTATTTTGAACAATGAATTTTTCCTCTACCTCTTATAGCATGATATATAGGGGCACCCATGCAAACAATACCTAATATTCCAAATCTAATATCAATTATTCCTAGTATAAAAAAACTTATTATTATTATATAACTCCATCCCTGATGACTTTTAGCATTCTTTTTTTTCATTTTCTATTTCTCCTTTTTAATTATATCTATATATTATTATATTCAAATATATAGATATGTCAACAACTAATATATAATCTTTAAAAAAATATATAATAACATGAATTAAAACATATTATCTAATTATTCAATAAGTATATTCGATTAAGTAATAATTGACTATTATATATCCTGTGTAGAAGTTGAATATATTGTAAAAATATGCTAAAATAATAATAACTATAATGAATTATGCCTAATCATAATAGTATATTATGACTAGGTTAGGGGCGATTATATGGGTAGTAAATTAAAGTCTAACTTAGATTTTAAAATTATTATAAGAAGTTTTATAATAATTTTTATTGTATTTAGTATATCTTCTGTATTTGTTTATCAGCAAACTACTAAGAAATTTCGTAATAATACAACGAAACAAATATGTCTTGAATCCCAACTAGTAAATAAAGATATCACCAATATATTTGAAAATAATAAAATAATAGCAAACATCATTGAAGCAAATGAAGATGTCAATAAATATCTCTCAGAAGTAAAAAATAGAAAAGATGTGACAACAAATAGTCTATATCCAAAAGTTATAAATACTTTTAAGAATATAATTGAATTGAATGATGATATTTATAATATTTGGGTAGCTAATGAGCAAGCTAATTTTTATATATGTGCTGATAAGAATATAGATATCAAAGATTATGATATCTATAAAAGACCTTGGAGAGAACTAGCGGCTAGTTCAGATAAAGCTATATTAACAGATCCGTATTTAGAATATGGTACTTCTAGACAAGTCATGTCTATTGTGAAGGCGTTAAGAGAAGACAATAGAATAATTGGTTATGTAGGTATTGATATTAGATTAGACAATATCTATATTATTATGGAAAATTATATCGTAGGAAAAAAAGGGATGAATTTCTTAATAAATAGAGATAAAGAATTTATCTATTCTCATGTAGGAAATGATAAAGAAGATATAATTTTTAAGAATAAACTGATAGAGAATATTGAGATACTTGATAAGGATTGTAAAGAATATAAAAAAATCAATTACAAAAATAACACATTTTTTATTTATTATAAGGAGATCAATTTGAATGGATGGGGGATAATACAATTAATCCCTGAAAATGATATAGACCAAGATATAAAGGATTTCTTGAAAATTATGTTGATAATATTTGGTATTGCGGCTATATCATTATTAATAATAATTATTATTGAAGGAATAAGTTATAAATTACGTGAAAACAGATTGAAGATTCAAGCTAGAACGGATTCTTTGACTGGGTCAAATAATAGAAGTTACTTCATGGAACTTGCAAAGCATGAATTTTACTTGGCAAAAAAAGAAGAGCGTAAGTTTAATCTGCTAATGATAGATATTGATTATTTCAAAAGTGTAAATGATAATTATGGACATCATATAGGCGATCTTGTACTAGAGAATATGGCACGTTTAAGTGTTAAATCCTTAGGTAATAACGCCATATTTGGACGAGTTGGAGGCGAAGAATTTGCAGCCATAATAATGGATATAGATGAAAAAAAAGCTTTTATTGCAGCTGAGGACCTTAGAGGTAAGATCTCCAATATGGATATTACAACTGACAAAGGCAATATCAGTATTAATGTAAGTATAGGATTAACCAGCATGAAAAGAAGTGATATTCAGTTGATAGAAATTCTAAAAAGAGCTGATGAAGCAATGTATGAAGCTAAGAAAAGTGGTAGGAACAAAGTGAAGATTAAATAAAATATTAACAAGATTAAGGATAGTCTTTTGCTTATTTACTATATTTTTTGATAACGTTGAAAATATTGTAAAATTATGCTAAAATAATATTAATTATAACGAAATATGTCTAATCATGATATTTTTAGGTTTGAGGCGGTTATATATGTAATAAATTAAAGTCTAGATTAGATTTAATAATTATTCTAAGAAGTATTAAAAATATAGCAATAAATGATAATATATGTTTTGGTATACAAAGAATAATACGAAATGGAGTGACATTATGGTATGGGAACATGGGGTTACAAAGGAATTGTCGGATAGAATTGTTAAAATGCTTTATGAAGTTACAGGTAACCTAGTAATTGTTATAGGAAATGGTGGCGAAATTTTATCAGCTGTTCAAAAAGAGAGGATAGGTACAATTCATGGAGGGGGGAGACGCATGATGCTAGGAGAGATGGATGAAGTAGCAATTACCCCTGAAATTGCAGAAAATATGCAGGGAGCAAAACCAGGATATAATGGTGTTGTGAAGATTGACGGAAAGAGAATTGCATGTATAGGTATTGGAGGAGATCCAGAACAAGTAAAACCATTACAAAAGATGGCAACTATTATTTTAAAAGAAGAAATACAAAGATATGAAGATAATAAAACAAAAGAACGATTTGTAGAAAAAGTTGCAGAAGAAATACAGGATATATCTGCAGCAATTGAACAGGTGACAGCGGGGGCAGAACAGATCTCAGAGCAGACCAAACAAGTAGAGAGTATTACCCAACATACAGAAGGTCAGATTCAAGATGTAAATAAAATGGTAGGATTGATTAGTGGAATTAGTAGCCAAACCAACTTATTAGGATTAAATGCAGCCATTGAGGCGGCAAGGGCAGGAGAACTAGGAAGAGGATTTGAAGTGGTTGCTCAGGAAATTCGTAAGCTTTCTATGAATTCTGCAGATTCGTTAAAAGATATCACAAATGTGCTGGATATAATGAAAGGCTCATTGGTAAAAATTATAGAAGGGGTACATAAAAGTACAATTACAACGGATGAGCAAACAAAAGCAATGCAACAAATAGCAGAAAGCATTAATAACTTACAACTGGAAACAGAAAGTTTTATTCGATAAGCAAACTAAAGGGACTGTCCTAAAATGGTAATTTTGAGACAGTTCTTTTAGTTGAAATGATGTAGCTTCATTTTTATATCGACATGAATATATTTTGTATGATACAATAATCTAATATAGTAAATACTAACAATATGAAAGGTGATGTTAGATGGTAAGTATTAAAGACGTGGCTAAAAAAGCAAATGTATCAATATCATCTGTATCTAATGCGTTAAATGGTAGAGCAAATGTAAGTGAAAAAACTAGAAAACGAATTATTGATATAGCAAATGAAATGAACTATTATCCTAATACAATGGCTAGAAATCTCAAAGTGAAAAGAACCAAAACAGTTGCTCTATGTTTTAGTCAATTTGATAGAAATTTCTATTTCCAGATTATAAAAGGAATAAATGATTGTGTTGTGCACAATGGTTATGATTTAATTATATGTGCTCATCATTCAATAGAAAAATTTTTGAGAAATGGTTTTATTGATGGTGCTATGGTATTGGATAAAAATGTTACGGATGAATTGATATCATCAACAGTTAGTGAAGAACTTCCCATTGTGTTGCTAGATAGAGAGCTTGAAGGAGAATATATATATTCTGTAGTAGTAGATAATTATTTAGCTATGAAAGATTTAGTTAATGGATTAATTAAAAAAGGATATACTAACTATTCTTTTGTGGGAGGAGTCGAACATACTCAAGATAATATTGAGCGTTTTGAAGGGTTGAAAGATACACTTGAAAACAGCAATATGGAATTCTCACCAAAAAATTATTATCATGGTGATTTTACTGAAAAAAGTGGTTATCAAGCGGCGAAACTCATGATTATTAGTAATGCAATACCAGAAGTAGTAATTTGTGCAAATGACAATATGGCTATAGGTGTTATAAAAGCGTTTAAAGAATCTGGTCTGAAAATTCCAGAAGATGTAAGTGTAGTAGGTTTTGATGATATTGAATTAGCAAGTTACCTTGAACCCCAATTAACCACAATCTCAACTCCAAAATATGAATGGGGGATGTATGCTGCTAATATATTATTTCAGGTTCTAGAAGAAGAAAAAACAAATATTAAGCCTAATAAAATAAAGGCAAACATAAAATGGAGGTATACAAGTAGGTAGGAGATAAAAAAATTTACCCCTCTAATAAAACGTTTTACAAAATGGAATTATAACAAAACAGTAATGACTAACATTAAAGAAAATATTACAAAAAATGTTATTTAATATTAGTTTTATTATCAAATATAAACAATAAAATAATTGACAACTATAATAATCCGTGGTATTATTTTGTTGTTATTAATAAAACGTTTTATAAAGGAGGAAGAAATATTGAAGAAAATTAGATTGCTATTAGTATTGGTGTTAGTATTATCCACAATAGTTGTAGGGTGTAAATCATCAGAAAGTACAACTTCAAAAAAAGAAGAAGTTACTATTACATTGTTCCAATCTAAAGTTGAGATTACAGAGCAATTAGAAAAATTAGCAAAAGAATATAGTGATATGACAGATGGGGTAAAATTAGAAGTATGGGGAGCACCAGGTGGAGGTTACCATACTCAACTACAAGCTAAACTAATTAATGGACAAGGTCCGACTATTATGTCAGCTATTGGTAAAGATGCAGAAGTGATAAGTGATTATTTGTATGATTTATCAAATGAAGATTTTGTACAATACATAGCACCAGATACAGCTCTTATGGATGGTGAAAAGATTATAGGAGTTCCATATGGAGTAGAAGGATATGGATTTGTTTATAATAAAGATTTAATTAAACCTGATGAAATAACTGACCTGACTTCTTTTGAATCAAAAATGAAAGAAGTAAAAGATTCAGGGGTTATGCCAATAAGTTTATCAAGTGAATCATATTTCTTGATAGGTCATATTTTAAATATACCTTTTGCACTTCAAGAAGACCCATTAGCATTTGTTGATGAATTGAACAATAAAACAAAGACTATGAGTGGTGATCCATTATTTGAAGAATGGGCTAAGTTCATGGAAGTAATTAAAAAAGAAGGTACTAAACCTTTAGAGATAAAATATGATGTTCAAACAGGTGATTTTGCTACAGGTAAAACAGCTATGATTCATCAAGGTAATTGGAGTTATGGTATGTTCGAAGATTATGATGTGAATTTTGACATGAGTATACTCCCAATGCCTGTAAATGGAAATGATAAAATCAGTGTTGGTATACCTAATGCATGGGCTATTAATGCAAGCGCTTCAGAAGAAGAAAGAAAAGCTGCCATTGATTTCTTTAATTGGTTGTTCACAAGCGATAGAGGTCAAGAGTACATCATAGATGAATTCGGGTTCATTCCAGCAATGACAAATATGAAAACAGAATCATTAGATCCATTAGGTAAAGCAATTGCAGAATATACAGCTGATGGAAATACATTACCATGGGTATTCAAGAGCTGGCCATCTGGAATAGTGAAAAATGATTTCTTGTCAGTAGCTCAAAAATTCTTTGCAGATGAGAATATGAGTGGTTCAGAACTATTAGTAGAATTAGACAAAGCATGGGCTAATGCAACAAAATAGTCAAGAATAAAAAAGATAAAATAAATTTTGGTTGAGAGAACTATAAATATAGTTTTTTCAACCATTATGATATGCATTAAAATTACAAGGAGGTAGCTATGAAGAAAAAGAATAGAAATAAGGTTTGGTTTGCTATTTTTACTTTTCCAACTATATTTATTTTTGTTACAGTTGTAATTATACCATTTCTAATGGGTATATATTATTCATTTTTCCAATGGGATGGAATACCAGTACATCCTAAAAAATTTATTGGATTAGGTAATTACTTGAAAATGTTTTCAGATACACGATATGTTGATTCAATATTTTTAACTATAAAATATACTGTTATCGCAGCAGTATTGATCAATATTTTAGGATTGGCTTTTGCATTATTGGTTACTACAAAATTAAAAATCAGAAATGGTCTTAGAACCATGTTTTTTGTACCAAACCTTATTGGTGGTCTTATTCTTGGATTTATCTGGCAATTCATTTTTATGAAAGTATTTGTCGGATTAGGTGAATCAACAGGATTGAACGGTATTTTTTTCAATTGGATTTTAGATGAAAAATTTGCTTTATTAGCTATAGCTGTTGTAAGTACATGGCAAATGGCAGGCTATATAATGATTATCTACATAACTGGAATACAAAGTATACCGGGAGAACTATTAGAAGCAGCAAAAGTTGATGGTGCAGGGTATTTCAGTAGATTAAAAAATATAATGTTTCCATTAATAGCACCATCATTTACAATTAGTCTTTTTCTAAGTTTATCAAATTCGTTTAAAATATATGATGTCAACCTATCTTTAACCGAAGGGGGACCATATAATTCAACTGAAATGTTCGCTATGAACGTATATAACGAAATTTTTGGTTATAGGAATTTTGGATATGGACAGTCAAAAGCTATAATGTTCTTCTTGTTTGTGGCTTTAATTACATTGATTCAAGTATACTTTAATAAAAAAAGAGAGGTTGAGATGTAATGGATAACAAATTATTTAAAAAAACAAGAAAAATAGTAATAGAATTATTAGCACTACTTATTGGTATAGTTTATTTGCTACCTATATATGTTATTGTGGTTAATTCATTTAAGAATCGTGCCCAGATGTATGACAATGTATTATCATTACCTAAAAAACTGGATTTCCAATTTTATAAAATAGCTATAGAAAAAATGAACTTTTCTAATGCTTTCATAAACTCTACAATTATAGCAGCAATAAGTATAGTATTAATTGTAATTCTATCATCCATGACAGCTTGGATGTTGGTTAGGACTAAGCATGTAATAAGCAAGATTGTATTTTTCATGTTTATAGCAACTATGCTGATTCCATTTCAATCAATTATGATGCCTCTAATGCAGGTTATGGGATCAATATCAAGAAGTACAATTTTCCCAATGATCAATACAAGGTTTGGACTTGTTTACATGTATATAGGATTTGGAGCCAGTATGGCAGTATTTCTTTTCCATGGGTTTGTTAAGGGAATTCCAGTATCGCTTGAGGAAGCTGCTACAATTGATGGCTGTAATAAATGGAAGATATTCTGGAAGATAGTATTTCCCATATTAAAACCGACTACTGTAACTGTTATAATATTGGATTTAAGATGGATATGGAATGATTTTTTACTACCTTCATTAGCATTATCAAGTAAGTCACTTAGAACTATTCCACTATCAACATTCTATTTCTTTGGAGAGTTCACTATTGAATGGAATTTAGCTATAGCAGGATTAGTAATGACTGTAATACCTGTAGTTGTATTCTATATATTTGCGCAAAAGTATATTATACAGGGTGTAACGGCTGGAGCTGTAAAATAGTAGATATAAAATATGTTTCAAATAATTAAAGCTGGTAAGATGATAGGATGTGGACATAACATGAATGATATAAATTTATGGGGATATACTGAAAAAAAATTCGATATAGATAATTATCCTGTGAATGAAACTTTATTTGCACTTGGAAATGGATATATAGGAACTAGAGGCAGTTTTGAAGAAAAATCTGATTTTGGTGGATATGATGGAACGTTCATAAATGGTTTTTATGATTATTATGATTTATCCTACGGGGAAAAATATTCAGGATATCCAAATAGAAGTCATGCAATGTTGAATGTAACAAATGGAAAAAGAATTGAGATATATATTGATGATGAGAGATTTGATCTAGAAGAGGGGACTGTTGAAGATTATGTCAGAGAAATGGACTTCAAGAAGGGTGTTCTTTTCAGGAAAGTAAGATGGAAATCAGAAAAGGGAAAAGAAATTCTATATGAAAGTGAAAGATTAGTGAGTTTTTATGAAAAACATCTTATGATGATAAATGTAAAAATAACCCCTTTGAATTTTGATGGTAATATTAGAGTTGTTTCATATCTTGAAGGAGATGTGAAAAATATTACAAAAGAGAATGACCCTAGAATAGGAGTAGAATTCAAAGGTGATGAACTTAAGGTTTTAGAATGTAAAATAGATAATGATAGAGGAGAAATCATTTCAGAGACTAAATCCTCTAATTTAGGACTAATATGTTTGATGGCAAATAAAATCAAGTATGAAAACCAATATGACTCATATTATGAACAACATGATAAGAGTATAAGTCATGTGTTCAATATTAAGGCTAAGAAAAACAAGGTAATAGATATTGAAAAACATGTGGTGTATAAATCCTATGAGAATAAATTGAAGGATACTATTTATTCTGATGTAACTAGTATATTAGAAGAAGCTTGTAATAAAAGTTATAGTTTTTATAAAAGTAGACAAATGGAATTCATAGAAGACTTCTGGTTCAATACTGATATTCTTATAGATGGGGACGATGCTACACAACAAGGTATCAGATTCAATATGTTTCATTTACTTCAATCTGTTGGTAGAGATTCATTAACTAATATTTCTGCAAAAGGATTGACTGGAGAAGGGTATGAAGGACATTATTTCTGGGATACAGAGATATACATACTTCCTTTCTTTTTATATACTAATCCTGATATCGCAAAAAAATTAGTGGATTATAGATATAATTTATTGGATTCAGCAAGAAAACGTGCAAAAGAAATGCAATATAAGAATGGAGCATTATACCCTTGGAGAACAATAAACGGTGAAGAGTGTTCAGCTTATTTTCCGGCAGGAACAGCTCAATATCATATAAATGGTGATATAGCTTATACAGTATGCAAATATGTTGAAGCTACGAAAGATGAAAAATTCATGGTTGAAAAAGGAGCTGAAATGCTTATAGAAACCGCAAGATTATGGCTTGAAATAGGTCATTTCAATAGCAAAGGGGAATTTCATATTTGTTGTGTAACAGGACCAGATGAATATACAGCTATAGTAAATAATAATGTATATACTAACCTGATGGCAGCAAATAATTTACATAATGCATATAAGGCAGCTATGTTACTGCAAAGAAAATATCCATTACAATATAAGAAACTAGTAGATAAAATCAATATTGAAGAATCAGAAATTGATAATTTTGAAGTGGCTGCTAATGAAATGTATGTACCATATGATGAACATAGAAAATTATATCCTCAGGATGATAGCTTTTTTGATAAACCCATGTGGGATTTTAAAGATAGTGTTGACAAACATCCATTACTGATTCACTATCATCCTTTAAATATATATAGGGCACAGGTTTGTAAACAAGCAGATCTAATACTTGCAGAATTTCTACTTAGCAATTATTTTGATAAGGAGCAGAAAAAGAGAGATTATGATTATTATGAAAAGATAACTACTCATGATTCTTCTTTATCAACATGTATATTCAGCATTATGGGTAATGAATTAGGTTATTACGATAAAGCGTATAAATATTTTATCCAATCTGTAAGAACAGATATTGATAATATGCATAATAATACCTCCTCAGGTATTCACACAGCTAACATGGCAGGGGCTTGGATGTCATTAATATATGGTTTCGCAGGTATGAGAGTAGAAGATGGTGTACTAAAATTTTCACCTCATCTACCAAAACAGTGGAATAGTTATAAATTCAGGGTTTCTTTTCAAGGAAGGATAATAGAAGGTTGTGTTGATAAAGATAAGAGTGAATTTAAAATACTTCACGGAGAACCTATAATGATATATAATGAAGGAAAATCAATTAAGGTGGTATAGGATTGATATCTTAATTGTTAGTCATTGATAAGGAGACATGCATATGCAAGATTTAACGTTTTATGGAACCAGCGCTGCAGAAGGGATACCAAGTTCTTTCTGTGATTGCTATTTATGTAGAAATGCCAGAGAAAAAGGCGGTAAAGAAGTTAGAAAACGTTCTATGTTTAGAATAAATGAGGAAATAACATTAGATTTAGGTGCAGATTCTTTTGTCCAAGCCATAATGTATGGTGATTTTATTAATCTAGAACATGTTTTGGTAACTCATACACACGAAGATCATTTTGCTTATATGATGATGAATGTAAGAAATATGGCTACTCATAGAATTGATAGACCATTAAATTATTATTTAACTGATAAGGCTTATGATATAGTAGAGTTTTATAGGAAAAGTAAACCCATATTAAAAGGCTGTGTCAATGAATTGATAGAGAAAAATATCATAGCTTTTCATAAGTTGGAATTCGGGTATACATATAATATAAGTAATATTGAGGTTACGCCCTTAAAAGGTAACCATCATGGAAATATGCAGGAGAACTGTGCTAATTATATTGTGAAATTACCTAATGGCAAAATATTGTTTTATGGACTTGATACAGGTTATTATTTAGATGAAACATTTGAAGCCCTGAAGGAATATCATATTGATTATTATATAAGTGAATGTACTTTTGGTACAGCAAAAAACAGGGGATTAAAACCTGATGGACATTTGGACGTTGAAAGTTGCAAATTAGTTTTCAAGAAGCTATTAGGGCAACATACTATTGATGAAGATACTAAGATATATCTGACACACATTAATCATTGTCACTTGTCTACTCATGAAGATTTAGTAGAAATATTTAATAATACTGATCTACCCTGTGAAATTTATGTTGCATACGATGGTATGTCAATAGAAGAATAATTTTAAGTATAATAAAAAAGAGGTGGTAATATGCGTACTATTACGATTTTAATGGATTCCCTAAATAGAAGATATCTTAGTGCATATGGAAATGAATGGGTCAAGACACCTAATATTGATAGATTAGTAGAAAAGTCAGTTAAGTTCAATAATCATTTTGCAGGCTCACTTCCATGTATGCCAGCAAGAAGAGAATTATGGACAGGAAGATATAACTTTTTGGAAACACCCTGGAGCCCTTTACAACCTTATGATATCTGTTTTACTCATCAGTTGCAAAAGCAAAAAGGTACTTATACTCATCTTATTTCGGATCATTATCATTATTGGGAAGTTAATGGAACTGGATATGAACTTGTTTTTGACACTTGGGAGTTTGTTAGAGGTCAAGAAGGGGATCCTTGGCGACCAATGGTAGTAAAACCAAATACTCCTGAGATACCTGATGGAATAGGTCGTTTAAGTACCTATGGAAAATTGTATACTCAAGATTGGGTTAATCGAAGCTTCATGGATTCGGAGAAAGATACTGATTATCCAACGGTAAAATGTTTTGAAAAGGCGATTGAATTCTTGGATATTAATCATGATGCTGATAATTGGCATTTGCATCTTGAAGTATTTGATCCTCATGAACCTTTCCATTGTCCTGAAGAATATGTTAAGTTATATGGTGATACATGGGATAAATTTTATTATGATTGGCCTAATTATGCTCCTGTGGATGAAGAAAAAGAAGGAAAAGAAGCTATTGACCATATTAGAAAGCGTTATGCCGCATGTGTAACTAGAGCTGATAGATGGTTAGGTAAACTTTTAGATGCAATGGATAAAAATAATATGTGGGAAGATACAGCCATAGTATTAACAACAGATCATGGATATATGCTCGGCGAGCATAATTATTGGGCTAAGAATTACATGTTTGATTATGAACAAATTGCAAAAATACCATTAATTATTTATCATCCAAAAGTATCTGATACTCCAAAAGTTATAAATAGCTTAACTGCTACAATTGATATTCCATTAACAATTCTCGAAATGCATGAAGTTGCACCTATGGAAAATGTACATGGAAAATCATTGATGCACTTACTAGAAGAAGATTCACAACATCATGAATGGCTATTATATGGGTATTTTGGTAAAGATGTTAGCATAACAAATGGGGAGATAACATATACAAGGCAGCCACTGGATGATTCTATTGTACATAATCATACAGCAATGCCCTTTGATTATCAATGTTCACCAGATAAATACCATAATGCCGAAATGGGTAAATTCTTGACTTATACAAATATGCCAGTATATAGATTAGAAGAAAAATCTTTTAAGCATCATAATGCACCCAACCATAATTTAATATATAATATTAAAAAAGACCCTAATCAGTTATCTCCAATAGAAGATAGGAAACTGGAAGATAAATTGACTAAGCAAATGGTACAAATGTTAGACGAGGTTGATGCACCAGAATGTCAATATGTACGATTAGGGTTAAATCATTAAGATATAGAAGAGTATAGATATTAGACAGAAAGTGAGATCGGAAAATTGTTTAAATATGATTTGCATATACATACAAGTGAGACGAGTTCTTGTGCTAAAGTTTCAGCTACAGATATGATAAAAATATATAAAAATGAAGGATATCAGGGAGTTGTTATTACTGACCACTTCAAGAAATTCTTCTTCAAGAATAGTAAAGGTAATACCTGGGAAGAAAAAGTTGATGATTTCTTAAAAGGCTATAGAGCTGCAAAAGAAGAAGGTAAGAAACAATCAATGGACGTACTCTTAGGTATGGAATTAGCTTTTATGGAATATGATGAACCAGGAAATGATTATTTGATTTATGGTATCACAGAAAAAATACTAAAAGAAATGCCTAACCTTTTAGAAATAGGAATAGAGGGACTTAGTGAGTTTTGTCGTGAAAAAGGATTACTGTTATATCAAGCCCATCCCCTAAGGAAAAATTGTAGATTGGTTGATGTTAATCTTTTGGATGGAGTGGAAGTACATAATGGTAATCCAAGACATGACTCCCATAATGATGAGATACAAAAGATTGCTGAAGTAAGTAATCTAAAAATGACATCAGGTTCTGATTATCATGAATTGGGTGATGAAAGTAATGGAGGGATTATTACTCCAAAACGTATTAGGACAAATGAAGACTTGATAGAAGTGTTAAAGAATAGTGAATATTATTTATATAGAGGAAAAAATAAATAGATAGGTAAGAAAAGTGTTTTGTTTCTATGTAAGTTTCATAAAATAGTTATAAAACACTTTTTGTTCTGTATTTATAGTGATTTGACAATATAAATGCAGTGTGATAAACTTCTGATAGGTCTATTGTAATAGATTTGATTAGGAGGCAGTAATAATGAATGAGCAATATAAATTATTTGATGCGGAATACAAATTCATGTTAATAATATGGGAGAATGAGCCTATTAATTCAACACAATTAGTTAAACTCTGCAATGAAGAGCTTGGTTGGAAAAAATCAACCACTTATACGGTACTAAAAAAATTACAGAACCGTGATATATTGAAAAATGAAAAGGCAAGTGTAACTTCATTAGTTAAATTTAATGAAGTAAGAAAATATGAAAGTGAACAGCTTTTGGATAAAGCATTCAATAGTTCTTTACCCAAGTTTTTAGCAACCTTTCTTAATGATAAAAAGATTACAGATGACGAAGCAGAAGAATTAAAGCGTATCATTGATGAGAGTAGGAGTTAAATAAATATGGGAACTATCAAAGATATTTTTCTGTTTGTCCTGAATATGAGTTTAACAGCAACCCTTGTTGCTGTTATTATTATATCTATCAGGCTATTGATGTTAAAGCGATTGCCAAAGTTCTATATATGTATTTTGTGGTGGATTTTATTATTTAGGTTAGTAAGTCCTGTGTCAATAACGAATAGCTTTAGTTTAATGAATATAGCTAGAACAGTAGTGCAAGAAGATATATCTACGAGATATTTACATGATAATATTTCAACAATGCCATTAACTAAAATGGTACTTAACTCAGATACTATCAATGATTCAACTACTTCATTTGACCAGATTATCAATACTGTAGATAATGACTGCAGCTTTAGTATAATACTTATAGCGAGTATTGTTTGGTTACTAGGTATAATCATTTTGATTTTGTACAATATTATTTCTTATATAAAAACATTAGCTCATATTCGTACAGCAACTATTTGCAGAGTGCCAATGATAAATGAAATAAAGAGAGTTTTGAAGATAAAAAAAGATATAAAAATATATGAAACCGATATGATTGATAGTCCTTTTGTATGTGGTTTTCTAACGCCAAGAATATATATACCGACAAGGATTAATAAAAGTCAATTACCATATATTTTGACACATGAATGTGTACATATAAAACGAAGAGACTATATAACAAAACCTTTTTCATATCTATTACTTATTTTACACTGGTTCAATCCGATAGTATGGATATCTATAAAATTTTTCAATCAAGATATTGAGATGGCATGTGATGAAAAGGTTATTAGCATATTAGGTGAGAATATCATAAAAGAATATTCGCATACATTGCTTTCATTTAGCATCAAAAAAAAGGTGGCTTTTTTTGGTTTATATCCATCTTTTGGTAAGAATCATCTAGCAGTGAGAATCAATCATATATTAAAATTCAGAAAGAAATCCATATATGAGAAATTCTTAATAGCAATTCTTATAGCTGGAATAGGTTTTTGTCTTATATCAAATCCATCCACAAGCCAAGCAAAAAAGATTACACAAGGCTGGTATGGTAATAATATTAAATGGAATAATATCTATGAAGATTTTTTGCATAATAATTCAAAAATAGAACCATTAGAATTAAAAGAACCTAGATATAATAATCCGGTAAGTATGAATGTTATATCAAAAGATTATGATATAGATAATCATGAAGGTATTGATATATTAGCCGATGAAGATGAAATAATAACAGCCGTAGAAAGTGGACGAATTTCATTTGTAGGTGAGGAAGGGAATCATAAATGCTTGATTAAGATTTATCATGGTAACGGTTATGAAACTTGGTATGGAAATTGTCAATATGTGAAAGTCAAAGAAACTCAAGAAATTGTTAAGGGGGAACCACTTGCAGTAATTGGTACTGAAGGAACAGGTCCACACTTACATTTTTCTGTTTTGTATAGGGGGAAATTCCTTGATCCCAAGGAATATATGGATGTTGAATTAATTTACAATGATTTATAATATGTGAACAAATTGAAAAAGGTTATTTCATTAGAATCTATAATGAGATACCCTTTTTTAATGGGATAAAATTGAAAGAAATTGAACGTGTTTTGTATAAGAAAAATATCTGTTTTATAGGTGCAGTGGCATAGAAAATAAAAAAGATAGTCTATCATAACAATAAAGTTTTAAAAGGTAAATACTATAATTTGTTGACATTGCACAATAATTTGTGATATAATGACGTTAATTAATGATAAATATATATACTTAATATATTGATTAGATAAAGTTAAGGGTGAATAATGAATCAAACAATACGGTTAAAGATGCAAAAATTTTAATAAAAGAGGTGAAGAAAGGATGAAGAATGAATTTTATTATAAGAAGTATAAAGAGAATGAAATTAGAATAATTGAATTAGGTTATAATGATAGTAACAAAGATGAAAATCTGCTGATAAAATTAGCACCCATGAATGGTAATAATTTATTTTGTTTTAAAATAGGAGAACATGAAATTATTCATTATGATCCTAAATTTGAGTTGAC
The DNA here is from genome assembly GCF_054408565.1 of Vallitalea sediminicola. Classification (NCBI taxonomy): domain Bacteria; kingdom Bacillati; phylum Bacillota; class Clostridia; order Lachnospirales; family Vallitaleaceae; genus Vallitalea; species Vallitalea sediminicola. Next base: position 122,802 of record NZ_BTPT01000029.1, on the reverse strand, counting down.
ATCATATTATACTGGTAATCCAATATTATATCCTTTACCTAATCGTGTACGTAATTGTAGGTATGAATTTAATGGGGAAAAATATTGGCAAATGAAAAATGGTATTCCAATTTTTATGCATTCATTAGTATATGATGAAGTGTGGGAGTATAATGAACCAGTTATTGAAGAGGATAGAGTTAGTATAGAGACATTCATAAAGATAGATGAAGAACATCCTATTTACGAAGGATTTCCATTTATACATACTATAATTTTAAAATACATACTAACAAAGGATAAGTTATTATTTTCATATACTGTAATCAATAGAGATTCAAAAGAATTACCATTCGGAATTTCTTTTCATACATTTTTAAATAAGTTATCAGGGGATGATGATTCGTTGTTGATAGTCCCAGCAAAATATATGATGGAATTAACTGATGATTTATTACCTACTGGTAAATTGATTGAAGTGAATCAGGAAAAGTTTGATTTAACAAAACCGGTTCCAGTTTCAAAACTTGATTTAGACAATTGTTTTACTGGGATGAACAATGAAGAAAAGGTCATGATTGATTATTCCACAATAGGTTTAAAACTATTTATGGATGCTACTGAAGATTTTACTCATATGCAAATATTTACACCACAAGGTAAACCATTCTTTTGTGTTGAAAAGCAAACTTGCTCTACGGATGCTCATAATTTACATGCAAAAGGATATGAAGATGAAGCGCATTTAATTATTGTTCCAGTTAATGATGATTATAGTGGAGTTGTAGAATTTTCATATAAATATTATAAATAATAAAACTGGGAAAAAATAAAAAAATAAAGTTGGTGAATTATGCAATTTAAAACAGGTAACATTGAATTGATAAGAAAAATAAATAAATCTACAATTTTAAAAATAATTAGAGAAAAAGGACCGATTTCAAGAGCTGATATTGCTCGCATATCTAAACTAAATCCTACTACAGTATCAAATAATGTTCAAATATTGTTAAACAGCAGAATTATAAAAGAAGTAGGTAATGGTGAATCTTCTGGAGGTAGAAGACCTATGCTCTTAGAATTAGATGGGAATTCTTATTATTGTATAGGTATTCATATGAAGAAGAATGAGATTATAGCTGCTATAGTTAATCTTGATGGAACAATTAAGTACCAAACGTGTTCTACATTAAAAGAAGAAAAAAATAAGGAATATGTGTTAGAAGTTTTAAAGTTATGTATAAATAAAGTGATTATAGAATCAAAGCTGAGCAAGGAAGTTTTTTTAGGTATTGGAATAGGAGTTCATGGTATTGTTGACGCGAAATCAGGAATTTCAATATATGCACCTAAGTATAATTGGAGAAATGTAAATCTTAAAGAAATTGTTGAAAATGAATTTGAAATACCTGTATTTATCAATAATGATGTTAATACGATGGCATTGGGTGAAAAATGGTTTGGTGCTGCTAAAAAAGCTGATAACTTTATTGTTATTCATATTGGAAATGGGATAGGTTCAGCAATAGTAATAGATAAAAAACTATATTCAGGTATTAATAATGCTGCTGGTGAAATTGGACATATAAATATATTGAATAATGGACCAAAATGTGTCTGTGGGAATTACGGATGTCTTGATGCGGTTGCATCTGGTGAAGCATTAGTTAAATATGTAATTTCACAAATACAAATGGGAGTAACAACGAATATTACACAATTAGTTAATGATGATTTATCTAAAATTAATGAAAAAATAATTTGTGAGGCTGCAAAAATGAGAGATGAATTAGCTTTAGATACTTTGGAACAATGTGGAAAATATTTAGGTATTGCAATTTCTAATGTGGTGAACTTATTAAATCCTAATATGATAATTATTAGTGGTACTATTTCATTTGCAGGTGATTATATTTTTAATAGTTTAATTGAAGTAGTTAAGAAAAAATCTATGAAAGAATGTTTGAAAGATGTAACTATCATAGGTGCTTTATTAAAGGAAGAGGGTGGTGTTATAGGTGCTTCTACATTAGTATTACAAACTATTTTTGGAACACATTGATTAAATTATATTAATTATTCATATGTTAATAAAAATCTACAATAAAATGATAAATTGGAGTGATTTGAATGAATAATAGGATAGTATTAATAGGTGCTGGAAGTGCAATGTTTGGTTTGGGTGCGCTAGGTGATATTTTTAAAAGTAAAGCACTAGAGGGAAGTACAGTTGTCTTATATGATATAAATGCTGAAGCATTGGGCAAAGTTGAAAGTATTGCAAGAGAATTTTTACTAGAGAATAATTTGCCCTATTCAATAATAGCAACTACATCTCGTAAAGAAGCTTTAACTGGTGCAAATTTCTGCGTTATTTCTATTGAAGTTGGAAATCGTTATGAATTATGGGAACAAGATTGGCAAATTCCTTTGCAATTCGGTATCAAACAAGTTTATGGCGAAAATGGTGGTCCTGGGGGATTATTCCATTCTCTTCGAATTGTACCACCAATTCTTGATATCTGTGATGATATTAACAAAATATGTCCAGATAGTTATGTTATAAATTTAAGTAACCCTATGAGTACTATATGTTTAGCAATAAGTAGAAAATATCCAAACTTAAAGCTTGTTGGATTATGTCATGAAGTAGGTTCATTAGTTGAACATTTACCAAATATATTAAATACACCTTTTTCAAATCTTTCAATAAAAGCAGGAGGATTAAATCATTTTAGTATATTGGTAGAAGCGAAATATAAAAATACAGGAAAAGATGCGTATCCAGAAATTCGTGAAAAGGCACCTACATATTTTGAGAAAACATCAGAGAGAAGTTTGTTTCTAAAAATATTAAAGTATTTTGGATATCTTCCAATAACAACAGATAGTCATTTTAGCGAGTATATTCATTGGGCACAAGAAGTTTCTGATCATAAAGGGGTTTTGGATTTTTATAATAACTATAGAAAAGAATGTATGGAACAGCTTAATTCAATGGAAAGAATTGAACAAGGCACAGATGAAGCTGAATATTGGAGAGTGATTCCAATAATTGAGGGAATATTAACTGATTCTGGCCATGAAGAACTTGCTGTCAACATTCCCAATAATGGTTTGATTCCAAATCTTCCAGATGATTTAGTTGTAGAAGTTCCTGCATTAATTGATAAAGATGGTATTCATGGTATATCACTTGAATCAATGCCAAAAGGTTTTAGAGGTTTATTGAGTAATCGGATTGGTATTCTTGATTTATCAGTTGAAGCAATCCTTAGTGGTTCAAAGGAAAAAGTTATGCAAGCATTATTGGTTGATCCTACAGTTAATAGTTTAGAAGCTTCTAAGAAGTTGCTTGATACTATGTTGATATACCAAGAAAAATATATAGGATATATAAAATAAATTATTATATGAAACATAGTAAATTAAAGATTGTAATGCTTATTTATAATAAATAGCTTAAACAATACTAAAAATTACAGGAGGGTTTTATATGAAAAAATTATTGTCTCTAATATTAGGAATGGTATTAATTGGAAGTTTAATGGTAGGATGTAGTGGCAAAAAAACAAATGAAGATAATTCTAGTAAAGAAGTGCCAAAAACAGGAGATTCGGCTAAAGTTGAAGAAGAGATGCCGTTAGTAGGTGTTACTATTTACAAATTTGATGATAACTTTATGTCATTTGTAAGAAGGGCTATAGAAACTAATGCAAAAGATAAAGTGAAATTAATTCTAAATGATTCGCAAAATGATCAAGCTAAACAAAATGAACAAGTTGAAATGATGATTTCAAAAGGTGTTGATTCTTTAGCAATTAACTTAGTAGATCCACAGGCTGCTTCAACAATAATTGAAAAAGCTAAAAGTGAAGATATTCCTTTAGTGTTTTTTAATAAAGAACCTAGCAAAGAAGATATGGCTAGTTATGATAAATGCTGGTTTGTAGGAACTGACACACCAGCTGCAGCTATTATTCAAGGTGAATTAATTGTTAAGTCGTGGAATGAACATCCAGAATGGGATAAAAATGGTGATGGAGTAATTCAATATGTAATGTTAAAAGGAGAACCAGGGCATCCAGATGCTGAAGCACGTACAACTTATTCGGTAAAAACTGTTGAAGATAATGGTATTGAGATTGAGGAATTAGAAATCCAAACAGGAATGTGGGATACAGTGAAAGCAAAAGATATTGTTGATGCATGGTATGCAAAACATGGTGATGCCATTGAATTTGTAATTTGTAATAATGATGCTATGGCTTTAGGTGCAATTGCCTCATTAAAAGCTGAAGGATATTTCACTGGAGATAAAGTTATGCCAATTGTTGGAGTAGATGCTATTCCAGATGCAATAGTACAAATTGAAGAAGGAACTATGGTTGGTTCAGTACTTAATGATGCTAAAAACCAAGGTTATGCTGCAGTTGATTTGGCAGCTAATGTTGCTCTAGGAAAAGATCCGATAGATGGAACTAATTGGAATCTAGATGATACTAAGGCTGTTCGTGTACCTTATGTTGCAATTACAAATGAAAATATTAAGGTTGCAAAAGATTGTTATGGAAAATAAACTAATTTGTAAATTCTAATGAATTAAATGCCAAAGGTGCATAGAAAACATCTTTGGCATTATTACTATAATAATATTCATAAGAGATTAGAAATAGCTAAGAAAAGGAGGGTTACAATGGCTGAAAAATCTTCGGAGTTAGAAAAAATAAGCTTTGTTTTGGAAATGAAAAATATTTCAAAAACCTTTCCAGGAGTTAAAGCATTAGATAAAGCAAAATTAGCTGTGAGAAAAGGAACTGTTCATGCTTTGATGGGCGAAAATGGTGCTGGTAAATCAACTCTTATGAAATGCTTATTTGGTATTTACCATAGAGACGAAGGAGAAATATTATTAGGAGGTAACTTAATTAGTTTTGAATCAGCAAAGCAATCACTAGATTATGGGGTTTCTATGGTTCATCAGGAATTAAACCAAGTAAGACAAACGAGAATTATGGATAATATTTGGCTTGGAAGATTTCCACGTAAATGGATTTTTATTGATGAAGAAAAAATGTATAAAGATACGTTAGAAATATTTCAAAAGTTGGATATTAATCTTGATCCCAGACAGAACGTCAAGAATCTATCAGTTTCTGAAAGTCAAATGATAGAAATAGCAAAAGCAGTTTCTTATAATTCAAAAATTATTGTTATGGATGAGCCGACATCTTCATTAACTGAAAACGAAGTTCGCCATTTATTTAAAATTATTAGAGCATTAAGGGAAGATGGTGTAGCGATTATATACATATCCCATAAAATGGAAGAAATATTAGAAATATCTGATGAAATAACAGTCATGCGTGATGGTAAATGGATTACAACAAGATTTTCAGAAAATATAACCACTGATGAAATTATTAATTTAATGGTTGGTAGAGAATTAACAAATCGTTTTCCCAAAAAAACTAATAAGCCTGGAGAAGTTATACTTAAAGTTAACAATATTACAGGAACTTATAAACCAACTGTTGTAGATGTATCATTTGAACTTAGAAAAGGGGAAATTCTAGGTGTTGCTGGATTAGTTGGTTCTAGAAGAACAGAACTTGTCGAGACAATTTTTGGACTCAGACGTAAGAAACAAGGTGAAATATTTATTTATGGTAAAAAAATTAATATAAAAAACCCATATATAGCTATTAAAAATGGCTTAGCTCTTGTAACAGAGGAAAGAAGAACTACGGGTATTTTTGGAGTAGCAAGTATTTTATTTAATTCTATTATTGCTAATATGGATAAATATATTATGAAAACAAAACTTTTAAATAAGAGAAAAATGGTAAGAGATACGGAATGGGTAATTGATAATTTGTCAGTTAAAACTCCTTCGCAAAATACCCATATATGCTCTTTGTCTGGTGGAAATCAGCAGAAAGTTATTTTAGGTAGATGGTTATTAACTGAACCAGAAATATTATTGCTTGATGAGTCTACTAGGGGTATAGATGTTGGAACTAAATATGATATCTATCAACTTATAATTAATCTAGCAAATCAAGAAAAGGGAATTATCATGGTATCATCTGAAATGTCTGAATTACTTGGTGTCACTGATAGAATTCTTGTTATGAGTAATGGAAGAGTAGCAGGAATTATAGACACCAAAGATGCAACTCAAGAAGAAATATTAATATTGTCAGCAAAATATCTATAAAGGGAGTGAACTTAATGAGTGTAAAAATAAAAGAAAGATTTTCTAGAGAACGTATATCAAATTGGGTTGTGAATAATGCAATTTATCTGGTCCTTTTAATTTTATTAACTGTTATTATTGTAATTTCTCCTGATTTTATAAGTTTCAGAAATTTCAAAAACATAATAACTCAAGCTTCAACTCGTATAATAATGGCATTAGGTGTTGGAATAATTATTATTACTAAAGGAACAGACTTATCTCTAGGTAGACAAGTTGGACTAGCTGCGGTTATGTCAGCATCTATGTTGCAGGCAGAAAGTTATATTTATAGGATGTACCCTGATTTACCTGTATTACCAATCTTTATACCTATAATAATTGTTATGTTAGTCTGTGCTCTTATTAGTTCTATTAATGGTTTTGTAGTAGCAAAATTACACGTAGATCCTTTTATAGCAACTTTAGGTATGATGGTAATTGTATATGGAGTTAATTCAATTTATTATGATAGACCACCTTATGGTGCTCAACCAATTGGTGGATTAGATGATAAATTTAAAGAGTTTGCTCAAGGCTCTATTAGTATAGGAAGTTTTGATTTACCTTATCTTATTATATATGCAGCTGTTGTCACCTTTATTATTTGGATTTTGTTAAGAAAGACGAAGTTTGGTAAAAACATATATGCTATTGGTGGAAACAAAGAGGCAGCATTAGTATCTGGTGTTAATGTTACAAAATATACTATATTAGTATATACTGTAGCTGGATTATTATATGGTCTTGGTGGTTCTTTAGAAGCAGCAAGAATTGGTAGTGCAACAAATAATACTGGTAATATGTATGAATTAGATGCAATCTCTGCATGTATTGTTGGGGGACTTTCTTTTGATGGTGGTATAGGATCAGTTTCAGGTATAGTTATAGGGGTTTTAATTTTTCAAGTTATTGCTTATGGATTATCATTTATAGGTGTTAATGCTTATTTACAATATATTGTTAAGGGGCTAATAATCATAACAGCTGTTGCTATTGATTCACGTAAATATGGTAAAAGATAGGATTAGATATGCAAGTATAAGCTATTAACAGTTCTTTCGTGGATATCAATTGGTTTGAGATAAAAAATAATTGTTGACAATGAAGGTCTATTGAAGTAAACTTATTTTAGGTTTATTGCAATAGACTTTTGTCGTAGAAAAATACATATATAACTTTAACTAGCGAGGAGGAACTATGAGATATAGAATAAGAAATATTATAATGTGGCTAATTATATTAGAAATGATGTTATTGACAGCATGTCAGAAAAATATATATGAGAAAAATAGTAAAAATATAAGTAGTGTAAATGAAGATCAAATAAATAATTCAATAAACAAAGAAAATAAAAATTATAGTACCATTACTAAAAATAAAGATGAGTCAAAAACAATAGAACAGAATGATTCAGTAAGAGGTAAGTATGAAGATAAGGAAGAAGATAAAAAAGAAGAAAAAGTATCTGCTAGTAATACTGTTAAAGAACCTATAAGTATAACTGAACAATCGGAGGATGAAAAATACACATTAAATTATTCTGCTGAAAATGATTTTGTAAGCTTAACAATTCCCAAAAATCAATGGGATACTTTTATAAAAAATGGTTATTATTCCAAAATGCCCAATCAGGAAAATCGTGGTATGAAAATTTCTCAAGAATGGAGCAATTTTATTTATAACTGGGTGAATGAGGAATATGATTTTATTGTTTGCGTTTTGAACACTGATTCACGTCCAAATGAGTTACCAATGAATGGGTATTATCAGGCCATTCAAAATGATATTGTAGGAATAGGGAATGCAGGATATGATAAGCCGTTTTTTAATTACTCTAATCTATATGGTGATACTAATAGCAAACTTCAAGGTATCATCTACTTAACTCATAATGATGTATTATATGATGGACCTATTTTACATGAATTAATGCATAGATGGGGTAATTATATAATGCTTTCAGATTATGGAATGTGCCATTGGGGTGATTCAGATATCTATGGTAGATTAGGTGGTTATGAGAAAATAGTAGAGAAAGATGGACAATCTATAATTAAGACATATAAACGCTATTGGGGTGGACCATATGCACCTTTTGAATTATATCTAATGGGTTTAATACCCAAAGAAGAAGTTCCAGATATAACTGTTACAGAAGATTATTCTTCAAGAATAATTAATGAAACAGAATGGAATAGAATAGATGGTGAAGATATTACTGTAGATGGAAAGATTAAAACTAAAACATACACTATTGATGAGATTATCAGCGGTGCTATAAGTAATGAAAATCAAAAAGCAAATGTCGGAGAACGAATACCAAATTATAAGGATTCAAAAAAGCAGTTTAATATACTTTTTGTAAATGTTGATTATGATAATATGACGAAAACAGAATTAGAATCCATGAATAACCAAATAAGATTATTATGTTATGAAGGGGAATATGATGACAAAATATATAATTTTTGGGAAGCTTGCAAAGGAAAAGGAAGCATAGAATCAACTATATTTCTGAAATGAGGAATATTGATGAAATGTACTAATGTGAGCTTATTCATTAATGCATATCTTCAATGAAATCATAAAAAAGATGACAACTATTAGAAATAGAGTCATCTTTTTTATTACTTATAGGAAGGTCAATCTAAGATTAATTAATATAATGCATTAAGCTTAACCAAGCATATTTTTAAGGTTGTTAATACTAACAGTGACATTTTCTATTCCATTGGGTTCTGGTTGGTCGTTTTCAACGATTACCCATGAACAGCCTATTTCAGAAGCTTTATTAATGATAGCTTGAATATCCATTGTTCCTTCTCCAATAGCAGCGAATGTCTTTTCACCATTAATTTCTTTCATATCTTTGATATGTACTAATTTGAGTATATCTTTATTTTGATTCATATAATCAATAACATCTTTATCAGCTCTTTTTACCCAGTGTGTATCTAATTCCATTAACATATTTGATTTTTTGGTAAGAGTATATAGTAGATCAAGTCCATAAGAATCATCTATTTTATCAAATTCATGTGAATGGTTGTGATATAATAATTGCAATCCTGCATTATTCAATTGATTACTGATTGTATTTAGTTTGCAAACTAATTCTTCTAATTCATCTTTGTTTTCCCACTTTCCATAGGGGCAGACAATTATTGAATTATTAATTGTTTTATTATAATCTATTATGTTATCTAAATCTTTTTCTAATTCGTCTAAACCAATATGACTTCCTACAACTTTCAGATTAAGTCTATCTAAATCTTTTTTTAATTGTTCTGCTGTAAGACCATGAACTCCAGCTAGTTCAACACCTTCATAACCAAGTTCAGAAACTTTCTCTAATGTACCGATAAAATCAGTTTGACATTCTTCTCTTACTGTGTACAGTTGTAATGCTATTTTTATATTATTCATATGATACCCTCCTAATAGACATGCTTTTATGTCTTTTATAGAATTATTTGCTTTGATTAAATTAATATAATTATACTAGTTTGTTTCTAGTATTTCCTCAGTTTTTTTTATATAAATACAAACTATTTTTGGCTATAATATTGTTTTTTATATTCAGTAGGAGTTAGATGTTTTATTTTTTTGAACATCTTATTGAAGCTGGCTGTACTATTGAATCCACACATTCCACATATTTCAATAATATTTTTATCTGTTGTTTCCAATAACTCCATTGATTTCGATATTCGTATTCGTGATATATATTCAGATGGTGCAAGACCATTGAATTTTTTAAAAAAAGTTGAGAAATAACTTGTGTTCATATGGACTATTGCTGCCAAGTCATCTAACTTTATTTTCTTATCGTAGTTTTCGTGAATGTAATCTGTAACTTTGTTTATTGATTGTACTTCTTTCTTGAACTGGTAATGATCCTTATCGTCGTATACATAATTATAATGTCTTAGCAGTAAAACCAATATATTCATCAATTTGACTTTAGCCATCAACTCATACTCAAGAGGTTTATTATTAAATTCATCTTCTATTTCATAAAATAAGGATATTATTTTTTCTGTTGCCTCGTTATGTCTATCTAGTCTATGACAAAAATTTTTACTTCTATTAAAGAAAATTTTTAAATATCTATAATCAAAATTATTATTATCGGACCAGATGAATCTAGGTTCAAAATGGATTACGATATTTTTAAGGGTTTCATCTTTATCCATTACCAAAGCATGTTTATCTGTATTACTTATAATGAAAACATCGTTCTTTTTCATATCATAGATTTTATCACCAATATAATATTTGCCTGTCCCATAATCTACAATAGACAATTCCAGTTTACTGTGAACATCAATTACATCATTTAATTTTCGTTCGCCTTTTATGGTATGAGAGGAGAAATCTAATGTATATTTTCCGTTTATTCTAGTATTATTACTTTCATAAATTATCATATATACACCTTCTTATTGTTAATAATCCATTAGCTATTGTTGATAACTTTTAAAAATCCAGTCTAGTTGTTAATAACTATATATATTGAACTTAATCATCTATAACACATTTCAATAAGTTTAATTTAAAATTCGATTTTAATTATGTGTTACTCTACTTTATATCAAATAAGAGGATTTTACAACATTTTTTTATAATATAAATAAATTTACTTATTTTTATGGTCATATTAAATAACACATGATTCTCAAATACATTTCACACGGTTTTCACATGGTGATACTATACTTTACTCATGAACAAAAATAAAAATTACATGGAGGAATTAGTATGGATATTAAAAAAGGATTATTAGCAGGATTAATGGTAACCACCATTAGTATGACAGCACTAACAAGCGTTTATGCAAAAGGCCCTGTAGTAAATAAGGGTAAATCAAATATAGCTATATGTACTTCAAATGCAACTGAATGTACTATTGATAGCAATTTTGATTTTAATTTCAAGGAATTCAGTAAACAGTTCAAAGAGAATATATCACAAGAAGATAAAAAGAAAGCAGAGAATTTATTTAATAAAGCTATTAAGTTAGAAGATGATGCATCTGAATATTGGGATGAACTATATAAACTTGATTTATTTGATACATCTGTATTGTTAGGTAATGTAGAGCCAATGCCTTTTGAAGAATTTTCTAAAATGTTCAAGAAAGATATAACAACAGAAACTAAAAATAAGGCTAAAGAAATATATAATAAAATAATAAAGCTTGAAAAAGAAGGAAAATTTGATGAAACAATGGAATTATGGAAAGAACTAGATTCCTTGGATATGTATGATAAAATGGAAGGTTTTGGTGTTGTTGATATATCAATGAATGAGATTATGTCATTTGAAGATTTTGCAAAGAATTTTAAGAAAGATGTAAAAGAAGAAGATAAAAATAAAGCAAAAGAATTATATGAAAAAGCAGTACAACTTGATAAAGATAAAAAATATGATGAGGCAGTAAAAGTATGGAATCAATTATTCAAAATGAATCTTTTTGATGAAATGGGAGAAGCTACTGCAAATGTAATTAGTTTTGATAAAATAGGTGAAGCAGGTGTTGATGGAATTAAAGGAAATGTTAAAATTGAAAAAATGGATCAAGATGTAATATTAAGTGGTACAGAATCATTTTCTATTGATGATTTATCTGAAATGCCTGGTGATGTTATTATTGAAATAAACAATACTTCATTTGAAGATTTTGCCAAAAATTTCAAGAAAGATGTAAAAGAAGAAGATAAAAAGAAAGCAAAGGAATTATATGAAAAAGCAGTACAACTTGATAAAGATAATAAATATGACGAAGCAGTAAAAATATGGAGTCAGTTATTTGAAATGAACCTTTTTGATGAAACGGGAGCAATTAAACATATAGAAATTGGAGAAGCTATGGCTGATGTAATTACATCTGAGGGAGATGTATATGTAGATAGAGTAAATGGTGCCAGTTCTATAGGAATAATTGGTAGTGGAACTACTGATAAAGTAAGTAATGTTAAAATAGTTAATATGGATGAAGATGTATATTTGGATTCAGCTGTCATAGTAGGTGATATGCAGGAATTAACATTTGAAGAATTCTCAAAAGGATTCAAAAAAGATTTGAAACCAGAAGTTATAGAAAAAGCAAAAGAGCTTTTTGAAAAAGCTACTGCAAAAGAAAAAGAAGCCAGAAAAGTATGGGATGAAATCTATAAAATGGATATTTTTGAAGTCAGTTCTAAAGAGTTAAATACTATAGAATTAAGTACTGAAAAAGAAATCTAGAGTCCAATTATCTAGATATAACCACCTATTATAATTATATGAAAAATGGTATACTTATCATAAGTATACCATTTGCTAATATAAGGAGTTTATGATGAATAAAAATATCTTAGTTGTTGAGGATGAACAAAGAATGCGTGAAATCATATGTGATTATCTGGAAATGGATGAGTTTACAGTTTTTCAAGCAGATAATGGAATAGAAGCAATGAACGTATTTGAAAATAATAATATTGATTTGGTACTTCTGGATATTATGATGCCTGGACTTGATGGGTGGTCTGTATGTAGAAGAATCAGAAAAAAGTCAAATGTACTTATCATCATATTAAGTGCTCGTAGTGATGAAGATGATAAATTACTAGGTTTCGAACTGGGAGCTGATGAATATGTTACAAAACCTTTTAGTCCAAAAGTATTGGTAGCAAGAGTTAAGAAGTTGATTGGTAGATTTGATGAATCTAATGGTGAACAGATAAAAAATAATGTTATTTCTAGAAAAGAATTACTTATAGATAAAGATGCTTATTCCATAAAAGTGGAAGGTGAGGAAATTATATTTACAAGAAAGGAATATGATCTACTACTACTTTTAATGGAAAATGAAGGAATAGTTATGAGTAGAGATAAGATCATTAATAATATTTGGGGATATGATTATTATGGTGATGGACGAGTTGTGGATACAAATATCAAAACCATAAGGAAAAAACTTGGTGATGCTTCAAAGTATATAATTACAGTTGTTGGTGTTGGATATAAATTTGAGGTGGTATCATAAATGAATAAAATTAAAAAAAGCAAATCTATTGTTTTTAAAATGTTCATTATTACATTTGTTTCTGTCATGAGTCTTATAACAATCATTTTTCTTGTGCAAAGTTTGTTTATTAATAAATACTATAGCACAAAAAAAATAGATAATATTATAAAAAACATCAATGTTTTTAGCAAACAGTATAAACTAGAAAACTGGAGTTACGATGAGCTTGCAAGGCAGATTAATAAGTTTGAAGGTAACAATAATGTTACTCTGACAGTTAATGGATTGAGCTATAGTGATATGCAAATTGAAGACTACATTTTAACATTGCAAATAGATAAGAGTAAGTATTATGATATTTATATTTCCAAAAATAATTTATTAAAAGCATTTGATGGAGAGATGCCTACTCAATATCAGAAATTTTATCTGGAAGCAGTAATCTATAATTCAGAAATCTTGACTCCTTTTAAAATAAATGATTATAATATGTATGAGATATCAGGGGAAGAGAATTATGGTTATTTTAAAGGTGATGCTACAATTATAAATATTGGTAATGTGATGGAAAATATAATAATCTCTTCTGGTACAGATATACAAATAGGAAATGCTAAAGTAGATGTTATTAATTTTGACAAGCTCGAAGATTTGACTCTAGAGTATAATAAAAAAGATGATGTGTATTACCTAATCAATGAAATGCCTTTTATTAATGTGAAACAAGTTAATTTTATTAAAACAATAGAGATGGGTAATGGAAAAAATACAGATATTAATGCTACTGCTTCATTACAACCAGTTGGTGAAGTTATGAGTATATTAAGTGACTATTATATCATATTCTATCTATTAGCTATTGTTATATCTTTGGTTATTGCATGGATATATTCAAGATCAATTTCTTACCCGTTACTAAGATTAACGAAAGTAGCAGATAAAATGGCTGGAATGGATTTTTCGGTCAAATCCAATCATAATAGTGACGATGAACTAGGGGTTTTATCCAACAGTCTGAATATACTATCCACCAATCTTGATGAATCTTTAACTGACTTAAAAGAAGCTAATAAGCAGCTTGTAGTTGATATGGAAAAAGAAAAACAACAAGAAAAAGTCAGAAAGGAATTTGTTGCAAACATATCTCATGAACTAAAAACGCCTCTTGGAATAATAAAGGGGTTTGCTGAAGGGATAAAAGATGGTATCAAGAAAGAAAAAACAGATTATTATCTAGAAGTCATCTTAGATGAAATAGAGAAAATGAATACTCTTATACTTGATATGCTTGAACTATCTAAATTTGAGGCAGGAAAGATTGAAGATAAAGAGGATTTTGATATTATAAAATTAATTGACAAAGCTGTTACTTTGTTAGAATTACCGATTAGGGATAAAGAGCTGAGGGTAGATATTAAAGGTGACTTTACAAAAGTATATGGTGTCAAATTTCAAATAGATCAAGTAATCATGAACCTGATTTCTAACGCAGTAAAATATTGTACTAATAAAACAAACATTATAATTACAGGTGAAATCATTGACGGTAATAATTATATATACATCTATAATGAAGGAAACAGTCTTACTAAAGAAGAACTGGAAAGTATTTGGCTCAGATTCTATAAGATTGACAAATCCCATAATAGAGAAAGCGGAGGAACAGGACTAGGACTAGCCATTGTCAAAGCTATACTTGATGGTCACGGAAGTGATTATGGTGTTATCAATAAACAAAATGGAGTAGAATTCTACTTTAATATAAAAACAACTAACTATATAAAATAAAAAATGAACTATCCCATAATACTAAATAGTATGTATAGGATAGTTCATTTTTTATACAGAAACCGTTACCCACCTCTATTAAAGAACTCAAGAATGCTCTTTTAATTCAATCCCTTTATTTCTTTCCAGTATATGTCTGATAGACCATTCATTCTGGAATAATAAAACAGGTTGAGCATTCTTGTTTTCCACTAACATGGAATCCATTGTTAAAGATAATTCAGAAGTATCAATATCTTCATTAGCAATCCAGCGTATATATCTAAAAGGTAATAGTTGCTTAGAAACTTCTACTCCGTACTCATTCTTTAATCTATATTCCAGTACTTCAAATTGAAGTACACCAACTACACCGATAATAAGTTCTTCCATTCCAATGTTAGGACGTTTGTAAACCTGAATAGCACCTTCTTCAGCTAGTTGAGTAATACCTTTTAGGAATTGTTTTCTCTTAAGAGAATTAGTTGTAGAAATTCTGGCAAAATGTTCAGGTGCAAATTGTGGTATACCAGCATATTCTAATTGAGAACCATCCTCACACAGAGTATCACCAATATTAAATATACCAGGATCATGTATACCTATTATATCTCCAGGATAAGCTGAATCAACAATAACTCGGTCTCTAGCCACAAATTGCTGAGGTTGGGCTAGCTTGACTTTTTTATTTTTTTGTACATGATTGACAATCATTCCTTTGTCGAATTTTCCTGAACATATACGTAAAAAAGCGATTCTATCTCTATGAGCAGGATTCATATTAGCTTGAATCTTAAATATAAAACCTGAAAAATTAGTTGTTTCAGGTTTTATATCTCCTAGATTACTTGGACGTGCTTTTGGAGGCGTAGTAATATCTAAAAATGATTTTAAAAAAGGTTCTACACCAAAATTAGTAAGAGCACTACCAAAGAATACAGGAGTCAAGTTACCATTTAATACTTCTTCTAGGTCAAAGTTATCTCCGGCAATATCTAATAACTCAATATCGCTTTTTAATTGTTCATGCACTGATTCTCCTAATATATCTGTGAATTTATCGTCTGTTAAATCACCTGTTATGGTTTTAGCGATTGATTGTCCATGATTACCGTCATTAAACACTTCTATTTGATTTTCATGACGATTAAAAACACCTTTAAAGTTTTTACCTGAGCCTATAGGCCAGTTTACTGGACATGACCTAATGCCTAACACATTTTCAATATCTTCTAGTAAATCAAAAGGGTCTTGTCCCATACGGTCCATTTTATTTATAAAAGTAAAGATTGGGATACCTCTCATTTTACAGACTTGAAAAAGTTTTTTTGTTTGATCCTCTACACCTTTGGAACAGTCAATTACCATAACTGCACTATCTGCGGCCATTAAAGTTCTATAAGTATCTTCACTAAAATCTTGATGTCCAGGTGTATCAAGGATATTAATACAAAAGTCATCGTATTCGAATTGAAGTACACTAGATGTAACTGAGATACCTCTTTGTTTTTCAATTTCCATCCAATCTGAAACAGCATATTTCGCAGAACGTCTAGATTTTACGGAACCAGCAGAACGTATGGCTCCACCGTATAATAAGAATTTTTCTGTTAATGTTGTTTTTCCAGCATCTGGGTGTGATATTATTGCAAAAGTTCTTCTACGTTTAACTTCTTTAATAAAACTTAATTTATCCTCTACCATTATAATCTTCCTTTATTAAAATATTTGGTTGCATATGAATTTCTATTGGAGTTGCTTTTCTTACTTAGATCATTTCGTACGAGTCACTTTTTTACAGGTAAGTTGCATATGATTAAAAGTTAACTTTCCTATAGTTAAAAAAAGTGTAGCATTATTGATGTTATACTTTTATTGTGTAACTGTCAATTATTATTTAAAAAAATTCGCCTAAAGTATATTTTTATTAAAAAAACAAGAAATTATTATAGAATATATTGCAATAATTAAAAAAAGTGATATAATATTAATAAATAAACATATGAGCAATTGTTCATATGATAATATATAAAAGGAGATGAATCAATATGCGAAATGAAGAAGAGAAAAAAGAATGCTGTAAAGACGATAAATTTATAACTAAAGTTCAATCAATCATGGAAGATGAAGAAACAATATTCTTGTTATCTGATTTTTTTAAGAATTTTGGGGATAGCACTAGAGTGAGAATAATGGGAGCATTATTCAATGGGGAAATGTGTGTAGGAACTATTGCGGATGTACTTAATATGACACAATCAGCAGTTTCACATCAATTAAGAGTATTAAAGGCAAGCAGATTAGTAAAAGCACGCAAAGAAGGAAAATTAGTTTATTATTCTCTTAATGATGATCATATAAAAATGATATACAAAATGGGGATTGAACACATATTAGAATAGTTAAATATATTATTAATGATTCATAATGACAATATTTTATATTTAACAACTAAGCTATGTAATAAATATTTTAGGAAGGGTGGTATTAGTATGGCTGAAAGATTAACTGACAATATTGGTAATTGTTCTTGTGGAAGTAAAAGTTGTTCCAGTAGTAAACATAAACATGATGAACATCATCAAGACCATGATGGACATGGTCATAATCATGAACATCATCATCATGAAAAATTAACAAAAAAAGATGTTATAGAATTTATAATTGGATTTGGACTATTTATATTGGCGTTATTGCTTGATGTAAAAACAGAGGTAAAGATAGGATTATATGTAGTTGCATATATAGTAGTAGGAAAAGAAATTGTTATTGGTGCAATAAAGGGGATATTCACTGGAAGATTTTTGGATGAAAACTTCTTAATGACAATTGCTTCCTTAGCTGCATTTGCAATAGGAGAATATCCAGAAGCTACAGCAGTTATATTGTTCTATAGAGTAGGTGAATTATTTGAAGGACTAGCAGTTAACAAATCAAAGAATTCAATTGAAGAATTATTGAATATTAAACCAGATGTAGCTAATGTAAAAGTTGGAGATACATTCAAGACTATTGATCCCGAGAAGGTTAAAGTTAATGATGTAATCAGAGTCAAGGCTGGTGAAAAAATACCTCTAGATGGAATGGTAATAGAAGGGGTGTCATCTGTTGATACTTCAGTAATCACTGGAGAGTCATTACCTAGAGAAGTAGAAGAAGGCATAGAGGTATATAGTGGAGCTATCAATATATCTGGTGTTATTCTGGTAAGAGTAACAAAGGAATTTAGCGAATCTACAGTTGCAAAAATTCTTAAATTAGTTAAAGAAGCTAATGAACAAAAGGCAGACACAGAAAAGTTTATTACAAAATTTGCAAGATACTATACTCCTATAGTTGTTGGAGTAGCTGTTCTATTGGCTTTTATACCTCCACTATTTTTTGGAGAAAATCTAGGGTCTTGGATATATAGAGCAGCAATTTTTCTTGTAGTTTCTTGTCCTTGTGCTTTAGTTATTTCAATACCACTTGGGTATTTTGGTGGAATAGGTGGTGCTTCTAGTCAGGGTATATTAGTAAAAGGTGGTAATTATCTTGAGGAGCTAAGAAACATAAGGAGTATTGTACTTGACAAAACCGGAACGTTAACAAAAGGTGTTTTCAAAGTTACAGAAGTCATTAATGCCAATGATACAGCAGATAAAGAAAAAGTTATTGAAATAGCAGCTCATGTTGAACACTTTTCTAATCATCCAATAGCGGTATCTATTATTAATGAATACAATAAAGATGTAGATGAAAATCGTGTAAAAGATATAACAGAAATAGCAGGTAAAGGTGTAATAGCTGAATTTGATGGAAAAATAGTTGCAGTAGGAAATAAGAAGCTGATGGATCAAGAACATATATCAGTATCAATTGATGATGCAAGAGTCGGAACTAAAGTATATGTTGCTATGAATAATAAGTTAGTAGGAATTATTATTATAGCTGACGAATTGAAAAAAGACACTATCAGTGCTATAAAAAAACTTAAAGATTATGGTGTGAAAGACATAGTTATGTTAACTGGAGATCATGAAGATGTGGCAAAAGATATAGCAGATAAGGTAGGTATAACTAGATATTATAGTGATCTATTACCTGATGAGAAGGTCAATAAACTGGAAGAGATAATGGATGGTGTTGGTGATAAAGATACAGTTGTTTTTGTTGGTGATGGGATTAATGATGCTCCTGTTCTTGCAAGAGCTGATGTAGGAATCGCAATGGGTGGTGTCGGTTCTGATGCGGCTATTGAAGCAGCTGATGTAGTTCTTATGTCAGATGAATTATCTAGTATTCCTATGGCAATGAAAGTGTCAAGAAACACTAATAAGATTGTATGGCAGAATATAATATTTTCACTAGGTATCAAAGTAATTATAATGATATTAGCCGCATTTAATCTAGCTAGTATGTGGATGGCTATATTTGCTGATGTCGGTGTAGCAATAATCGCTATATTAAACTCTGTTAGGGCTTTAAGAGTAAAGAAATAAATATCTATGACAATAGTTTTACTTGATCCCTTTTCCTGAATCGTTAACATCCATAAGTTCTTTTGGAAAGGGGTCAAAAAAACTTTGTTCCATAAGGTGTTCAATTTGGAATCTGATTACGTATCCTTTTATAACATTTAGTGGTGCACTAAAGGGTACTTTGTGATTTTTGTATTCTTCAATAAGCTCATATATGAAATTAAGTTCTTTTGGACTTATATTTTTTTTGAAATAATCAACGCATTGTAATAGAACTGTTATGTTAGAAGTATATCTTGGAGCTATACGAAATATTTTCACAAGATATTTTCCATATACAGTTATTAAATCATCAAGAGGGATAGTATCAATTTGAGTAATGATTTTATTTAATTCTTTTAGTCTTAATTGATTATAAGCCATCATTAATAATTCATTGGAGTTATGAAAGTCTAATAACCTATCTATAGATTCATTATCTTTCACTATTTTAAATTTGGATATTACATATAATTTGGTAAGAAAATGTTCTCTTATTTTATAATTTCTAAGACGACCATCATCTTCAATAGGTAAATGATTATATACTTCTGTAATTCTACCTCCAACCATTCCTTTCCCTTTTCTGCTGTTTGCTCCATTTTTATCACTTTGATATATTTTAACTTCTTTTATACCACAAGAAGGAGATCTTGTTTTCAGAATAAATCCATCAACATTTTCTAATCTAGTCATTAGTACATTGGTATAATCTTGCATATTACCTGTCAAGTCAATTTCAGTAGCTGGCTGTACCAGATGTATTTCTTTATTGATTTCCACCAGGCGAATAGGTTTTCTAGGAGTTGACATACCAATTTCTACTTCAGGACAAAAAGGTACATATTCAACAAAATTGCTAAGACGGTTAATAAATTCATTATTATCACCGTCTCCATTATAACGACATTTTGCAAAGTTGATACATTTACTTATTGCAATGATTGGAGTAATTTCATAGTTATTAATCATATTTTTCCCCCTTCAACTAATTTAGGTTCAATATATACTATTTTGTGTGAAGAGAAATGATTATATTCATTGATTATCTCAATTTTTTAAGGATTTACTATATACAATAGGACTAATAGCATACTTTTTTTTGAACTGTTTAGAAAAATAATGTATTGAGTTGAAACCAAGAATCTCTGCAATCTGAGTTAAGCTTAGTTCAGTAGATTTTATATATTCTTTGCTTTTTTCCAAACGGTAGTTATTAATGTAGTTGGTGATAGTGACGCCCATGACATCTTTAAAAATCCTAGAAAGGTATGATGGACTTATGGAAATTACTTCTGCCAACTCATCTATAGTGATTTTTTTATTTAAATTTTTGAATATATAATCAAGTGTTAAGTTGACAAAACTGTTGTTAGTATTAATTTGCATAGAAGTATGGAGTTGCTTTAGCATATTTTTGTTAGAGAACTCACGTAACAGATGTATAATGAATTCCTTGAGATAGCATATTATCAAGTCAGGACTGTAAACACCATTATAATCTTTTTCATATAATATTTTTTCCAATATTAATTTTAAGTCATGATTACAGTTGAATATTTTATCCTTAAAAACAGTTTCTTGCTCAAAATCCATTTTAAAACTTATTGTTAAAAAAGAAATTGGTTTTTCAGCATTATTTTTCTGGGTATGATATTGGTTGGGAGCATAAAATATGAAATTTCCTTGATTCAATATGAATCTTTTCTTATCTATGGTTGTAAGAAGTTCTCCTTGATCTACATAAGTAATTTCCCAGAAATCATGTTTTTCTCCTTTGAAAGAAAAATATTTATCAAACTCTTGATAGAACAAAGTATATATTTTATCAATTTTCAGCAATCCTTTAATATCAGGTGAAAATTCAATGCTGATATTGTTTTTTTGCAAAACGGTAGTATCTCTATTGTACTTTATTTTAATCATACATGCGTTATATAGGGGTATGACTTTATAAAATACATTGGGAGCTAATATAACACATTTATCTAGGAAAAAAATCTTTGATTCATTTCCAGAAGTATATGTGTACAAAAGTGCAGTTCCTTCTTCAATATCTAAAACAGTGCTATTAATTCTATCAATATAGAAAGAATTAAGGTTGAATGAAGTAATCAATTTTGAACATTCATCACCAATTTTTTTTATTGTTACATCATCATATATGTCATGAGAAATAGTACCATAACTGGCAAAAGAAAGTTTGGTTATATTCTTAATCATCGTCATCCTCCTTAATGTTGTAATTATATATGGTTGTAATGAAACGTTACCATTTATTTTACCCTAAAAAGCAGAATAAGACAAATATAATTCAGTATTATACAAATACATTTATGTTGATGTGGATTACAATACAGATATAAACAGTTTAAATAAGTAAATGATTAAAAAGGAGAATATGCAATGAAAATATCCGTATCAACACCTAGTCGTATATGTTTATTTGGGGAACACCAAGACTATCTGAACTTAGAGGTGATTGCATCTGCTATCAATCTAAGATTTAGTGCAGAGGGAACAAAAAGAGATGACCGTATTATTCATGTTCGCCTTAAAGGTGAAGGAATCAGCAGGGAAGAAATTATAGACCTAGATGAAGAAATTGTATACGAAAACAACAGGGATTACATAAAAAGTGCAGTGAATGTACTTCGTAGAAAAGGTTATAGTATTGAAACAGGATTCGATATTTATATGGATTCAGACATCCCAATAGGAAAAGGAATGTGTTCATCTACAACAATGGTAGTGGTATTTATCAAAATTTTACTTGAATTAATCAATCATGAAGATAAAGATGATCCAGAAAAAATTGCATTATTAGGTTTTGAAGCAGAAGTTACTGAGTTCAATGAACCAGGTGGGCTTATGGACCAATATTCATCAGCTTATGGAGGTTTATTACATCTTACTTTTGACAAGGATAAAACTGTAGTAGAACCTCTTGAAACGGAAATACCAGGTTGCTTTATATTATTTGATTCTCTAGAAGATAAACAGACAACTAAAGTATTAGGTAGTGCTAAATATCCTGTTCTTGAAGCACTTGACGAGTTGAAAGAATATGGCATCAGCAGTATTAGGGATTTTGTTAATGACGAAGAGAACCTTGTTTATCTAGATAAGTTATCACCAGTTAAATTAGTTAAGGTGAAGGCGAATATTGATAACTATAAGACTTTGAAACAAGCTGAAAAGATGTTTAAGACAGGCGTTGATTCAGTAAAATTAGGGGAACTTCTTAAAAGACATCACGGTAATCTTAGGGATGGGCTTGAAATATCAACACCTAAGATTGAAGAAATACTTGAGACAGCTTATGAAAATGGAGCACTTGGAGGTAAAATCAATGGTTCTGGCGGAGGTGGCTGTTGTTATGTCTATGCCTATGAAAAAGATGCACAGGAAATATTGGATAAAGTTTGTGCAAAAGGTTATTGGGGTGTAATTCTCAAACAGGATTCTGGTGTAAGAGTAGATAAGTAAGTAGCTATATAAGTTCAATCTATATAATGAAGACATAATTCGAAGGGATGATTATTATGAAAGCAATCGTACTTGGAGCAGGAAAAGGTACAAGGTTACAATCAGAAAAATATAATATGCCAAAGGTTCTTAGAAAGGCTCACGGCAAGCCATTGATTGAATACGTGCTTGATGCTCTATCTTTTATAAAACAAGAAGATACTACAATCGTTGTAGGGTATAAAAAAGAAATGGTGTATGAAGAGATTAAAGGTGATTATAAATTTGTCAGTCAAGATGAACAACTTGGAACAGGTCATGCTGTTTTAGTGACAGAAGAAACATTCAAAGATTATGAGGGACCTATTTTAGTTGCTTACGGTGATATGCCTCTTTACAAGAAAAAAACTTATGAAAAAATGTTCGAAATACATGAAAACGAAAATGCGACTTGTACTGTTTTAACAGCTGTCATTGATGACCCACCAGCTTATGGAAGAATCATTAGAGCTGAAGATGGTCAGATGGAAGGCGTCGTTGAAGCTAAGGATTGTACAAAAGAACAGTTAGATATAAAAGAACTTAATGTTGGGGTATATGTTTTTGATAGCAAATTCTTATTCGAGAACCTGAAACTATTAAAAAATGACAATATCCAAAATGAGTATTACCTGACTGATATACCTAAGATGGTTATGGAAAAGGGTGAGAAACTAGTAACTCATACCATTTATAATACTAACGAAGTTTACGGTGTTAATACAGTAGAAGAATTAGAATTCTGTGAGAAAGTTTTAGAAGAAGAAGCTAATTAGAATGAAATATGGACGGAAATTGAACTATTGACTAATTGACAATGGAAGGAATGAGCTATATGATTAAATTTGGTACAGGCGGTTGGAGAGCTATTATCGGTGAAGATTTCACAAAAAGTAATTTACAGCTTTTATCACAAGGTTTAGCTAATAGAATGTTGCAAGAAGATGCTAAGGAATTTGTTATTGGCTATGATAGAAGATTCTTATCTGAAAAGAGTGCACAATGGATGTCAGAAGTTATGGCAGGTAACGGAATCAAAGTCTATTTCATTAATAGAATTGCACCTACACCAATGATTATGTTCAGTGTTAAGGAAATGGAATTAAAATATGGAGCCGCTATTACAGCTAGCCATAATCCAGCTGATTATAATGGAATTAAGATATTTACTGAAGGTGGACGTGATGCTTCAGCAGAGGTAACTAATGAAATTGAAGTTGAAATAGGTAAAGTTAATCCTAATGATATAAAAATCATGAATTTTGATAAGGCAATTAAAGAAGAAAAAGTGGTAATATACAATCCATTCAATGATTACATTGATACAATAATCAATATGATTGACTTAGAATCTATTAAAGATAAGCAGCTTAAAATATTATTAGACCCAATGTATGGTGTATCTAAGACATCATTACAAACAATATTGATGACAGCAAGATGTGAAGTAGAATTGATCCATGATAGACATGATACACTTTTTGGTGGAAGATTACCTTCCCCAAGTGCCGCAACATTAGGAAGACTAAAAAATGATGTGGTCGAAAAAGGCTTTGACCTTGGAGTTGGAACAGATGGTGATGCTGACCGTTTAGGGATTATTGATGAAAAAGGTAATTTCATCCATCCTAATGAAATCATGGCACTTCTTTATTACTATCTATTGAAGTACAAAAAATGGACTGGTCCAGTTGTAAGAAACTTGGCTACTACACATTTACTTGATAAGATCGCAGAAGGATTTGGAGAAGAGTGCTACGAGGTTCCAGTAGGTTTCAAACATATCAGTTCCAAGATGGAAGAAACCAATTCACTAATTGGTGGTGAAAGTAGTGGAGGATTAACTATCAGAGGACATATCAAAGGAAAAGATGGTGTTTTTGCAGCTTCATTACTAGTTGAAATGATATGTGTTACCAATAAACATCTATCCAAGCTTCTTGAAGAGATTCATGACCAATTTGGTATGTTTGAAATGGCTGAACATGGATTCGGTTTTGATGTTGAAGAAAAAGAAAGATTATTAAATATTTTATACACAGATAAGAAGATTCCAGAATTCAGCTTTGAAGTTGAAAGAGTAAGCTACATGGATGGAGTTAAAGTGTTCTTCAAGAATGGTGGATGGATTATAGCTAGATTCTCAGGAACAGAGCCATTACTTAGAGTTTTTGCTGAAATGGATTGTATTGATAAAGCAGAAATCGTGTGTAAGGAAATGAAGGAATTCTTAGGAATATAAGTAGTGTATTATAAAATAATTTTGGTGAAATGAATGGAGGGAAATAATGAAGATATTAGTTACTGGTGGAGCTGGATATATTGGTAGTCATACAGTAGTTCAGTTGCTAGAAGAGGGAAATGAAGTAATTATTGTAGATAATTTTTCTAATAGTAAACCTGAGTCATTAAAAAGAGTGAAAGAGATTACAGGTAAAGATTTTAAATTTTATGAAGTGGATTTATTGGATAGAGAAGCTCTTGATAATGTATTTGCTGAAAATGAGGTTGATGCTGTAATTCATTTTGCAGGATTGAAAGCTGTTGGAGAATCGGTTTCTATTCCAATGAAGTATTATTATAATAATATTACAGGTACACTTGTATTATGTGAGCTTATGAAAAAGCATAATGTCAAGAACATGGTATTTAGTTCATCAGCTACTGTATACGGTATGAATAATGTTTCTCCTTTAACGGAGGATCTACCGCTCAGTACTACTAATCCTTATGGAAGTACTAAGTTGATGATTGAGCAGATCCTTAGAGACATCTATGTATCAGATGATACTTGGAGTATTGCTTTACTTAGATATTTTAATCCTATTGGAGCACATATTAGTGGTAGAATCGGAGAAGACCCTAATGGTATTCCTAATAATCTTATGCCATATATTACGCAGGTTGCAATCGGTAAGCGTAAGGAATTAAGTGTATTCGGTAATGATTATAATACACATGATGGTACTGGTGTAAGAGATTACATACATGTAGTTGATTTGGCAAGTGGACATTTAAAAGCTCTTAATAAGATTATAGGTATGAAAGATATAGAAGCTTATAATCTTGGTACGGGTACTGGTTACAGTGTTCTTGATGTTATTAACAATTTTGAAAAGGCAACTAATGTGAAAGTTCCATATAAGATTATTGAGAGAAGACCTGGTGATATAGGTACATGCTATGCCGATGCTTCGAAGGCTTATAAGGAGTTAGGCTGGAAAGCAGAAAAGAGTCTTGAGGATATGTGTAGGGATTCTTGGCGTTGGCAGAATGATAATCCTAATGGGTATGTTGAATCTTAATTATTATATTTAAGTTGAATTAAATGAAGAATAAAAGAGGCTATATCATTTTAGATGATTGGCCTCTTTCTAAAATATTATTCTAATAATCTAAACACCTATAATATCTTCTAATAGCAAGAGGATGTCTTCTCTTATGTTCAAGATGAACAGACATTCTTTGACAAATAGCCCTCATGACAAATGGAGAAATCAAATCCCTATATTTTTCATCAATATTATCAAATGAGTAATCTTTTGTATCAAAAACAGTAACATTTGCACTGATTTTTTGAACAAAATTATCCACACGATTCATAATCTGACGAGAGTTATCCTCACCTTTAAATAAAATTACGCTAGTATCTCTATCAATAACTTCTAGAGTTCCATGAAAGAAATTAGAGCCAGATACGAATTTTGTACGCATCCACTGCATCTCTTCTAAGATACACATAGCGTAGCAATAAGCCCATCCTTCTAAGTTACCTGAACCAATAAAATATTGTATAGGGGCATCTTTGTATTTTTCAGCATAATCTTCACATTTTGAGTCTGCATCCTTTTGTACCTGACAAAGAATAGTAGGAAGGCTTTGGATATTTTTAATAAAATCTTTGTAATTATCAAACTCTCCTTTGTTGTACATAAATCTAAGTGAAGTACTGAACCAAAAATAATATGGACCACTATTACCATTTACAACATAATCTACTTTCTTAGATAAAATAGACTCAGGATTTCCGATATAACCAATAACCTTTGCTCCTATTGTATGTACATAATCTACAGCATCCACAATTTCTTTGGTATCTCCTGATTTTGATTCTATTATAACAATACTATCTTTGTTAAGATGACAGTTTCCTAGAGCAACTAAATCAGCAGCATTTTCAACATGAAGATTTAGTGTAGAATGAGATTTTACAATACTCTCTGTTTGTTTGGCATAAGCGATAGTTCCACCAATACCAACAAAAAATAGATTACTATAACCTTCTTTGCATATATCATCAACTATATTTTCTACGTCCTTAATGATATCTAAACCATTCTGTTCTGTTTGCAAAAACTCTTTTTCATTAAAATTAAACACTAAGATTACCTCCTTAAATGATATTCTAAATTTGCGCTTGTATTGTAACATGCTATATTGTATCATAATGTTATAATACAATCAAGGAAAAATATATACCAATATTCCCTATTTAGTATAAATTGCCTTAATGTGTTATAATTATAAGTTGATAAATAGCTATCTAATACGTTTGACAGTAGATAAAAAAGCATGATTTATCTAGAAGGAGATATAATGAAAAGAATTTATCAAGATTATCATATGCATAGTAGCATTTCTCCTGACTCAGATTCACCTATGGAGGAAATGTGTCAATCAGCTATAGACAAAGGGTTTAGAGAAATTGCAATCACAGATCACTTTGAATTTTATTCTAAAGGAGCAGATGGATACAAATTCAATGAAGCTTATCTGGATGAATATTTTAAAACTATAAATAAATGTAAACAAAAATTTGATGGAAAATTAGTAATCAGAAAAGGAATTGAATTAGGACAACAACATCTACAACTTGAAATGTCCAATAAAATAATAGAGTCTAGTAAATTTGACTTTATACTTGGTTCAGTACATAAAATAAAGAATACGGACCTAAGTCAGATTATGTATAATGACAGTATCATAGATATCTATTGTAAAAGATATCTGGAACAGGTCTATGAGCTTGTTGACAAAGGTGATTTTGACTCCCTTGCTCATTTGGATTTAATTAAAAGATATTCGTCAATGCGTAATGTCAAAGCTAATCTTTTTGATTATAAAATTGAATTAGCACAGATATTTGAAAGGTTAATTGAAAGAAATAAAGGTCTGGAAATTAATACTTCCAGTTTAAGACAAGGATTAGATGAACCATTTCCAACAATACCAATACTCAAAATGTATAAGTCAATGGGTGGGGAAATAATAACCATAGGTTCAGATTCCCATAATCCCTTTGATATAGGTAAAGATTTTGATAAAGTTATTGATATACTTGAAGAAGTTGGATATAAGAGCATATATACATTTGAGAATAGAAATTGTCAGCGTATTGAGTTGTAATGAATTCGTTATAACATGTCCTTGTTTTTTCCTTTGAGTATGATATACTAAAAACAAAGAAATCAAGAATAAATTATATTAAAAAGGATGAAAGCTATGGATAAAACACCACTTGACAAGAATTCGAGTGTACCCTTATATCGACAACTGATAGAAACTATAAAAGACGATATTAATAATAATATTTTGAATCCAGGAGATCAGATTCTTACTGAAATAGAGCTAAGTGAAAAATATGAAGTTAGTAGAATTACTGTAAGAAAAGCTATTGGGGAATTGGTTGAAGAAGGGTATCTTGTTAAACAACAAGGAGTTGGAACTTTTGTAGCGGAAGTTAAGCTCGTAAGAAATATGAATAAATTCATGGGATTCAGTATGTCTTGTGAAGTTTTAGGAAAAGTTCCTTCTGCGACTTTGCTATTTGCGGGATTGATTAATGCAACAGATAGAGATAGAAGAGAATTGAGTTTGGATGATAATGTTACCAATGTATTGTCTATTAAGCGTATACGTTATTGTGATAGCGAAGCTGTAATGGTAGAAGATACGCATTTTTCAACGGAATATTCATATCTTCTAACTAATGATTTGGAAGGTTCACTATATGAACTACTGAATAAACATGACATAGTTCCATCTGTTGGTAGAACAGAATTAGATGTATGCTATGCAACTGATGAAGAAGCTGAATTATTGAACATAGAGAGCAATACACCGCTACTATTATTAAGATGTGCCTGTTATGACAAAATGGGAAATTCTATACATAATAGTAGACAAGTCGTTAATCCTAAAAAATTCAAAATGATACTATAAGATTGATTACCTTTTGGTAATCAGTTTTTTATGTTAAACATTATGATACATTTTAATACCAAAAACAGATAATACAAATGAATTAAAATTGAACTATAGAAATATTAGTAATAAAAAACATGTAATTATGCAATAATATAATTATATGTTTTTTTATTATACTACAATATTGCTTTGGTAGATATATTGAGTGATTGAATTATTCTAGATTTACTTATGGAAATTATTAAAAAGAAAATATAAATAAGTAAAATTGTAAAAAGTGCACAAAAATTATCACTAATAGTATAAGAAATAAACAAATTATACAACGATATAAAATTTTCCATTGCAATTGGTATTATAACGTAATATAATAAATGCAAGAAGATATAAAAATACTTTTAAAGGGGCAAGCAATTATGATACGAGTTATTGGATTAGGAGATAATGTTGTTGATAAATATATAAATAATAAAATAATGTACCCTGGCGGTAATGCTTTGAATTTTGCTGTTTATGCGAATATACTTGGTGTTGAAGCTTCTTATCTTGGTGTTTTTGGTGATGATGAAGCTGCAAAACATGTATACCAAACTTCAAAATCATTAGGAATCAAATTAGATCATTGTCGTTTTTATAAAGGTGAAAATGGTTATTCAAAAGTGAAATTAGAAAAAGGGGATAGAGTATTTGTAGGATCCAATAAAGGTGGTGTATCTGCCAAATATCCATTAGCCCTAAGTGAAGTGGATTTTTCTTATATAAATGAATTTGATATTGTTCATACAAGTTGCTTTAGTTCTATTGAAAATGAGCTTAGTAATCTAAGGCAATATGGAAACTTCATATCTATGGATTTTTCCAATCGTTATACAAAGGAATATCTAGAAGAATGTTGCAAGCATATTGATTGTGCCAGTATTTCATGTAGTGAAATGAAAGATAAAGAGATTATTGAATTGATGAAGGATATTATTTCATATGGGTGTAAACATGTAGTTATAGCTACTAGAGGAGCAAGAGGTGCTTTAGTCTTAGTTGATGGTAAGTTTTATGAACAGTCACCTTGTTTGATTGATGCGGTTGATACCATGGGAGCAGGAGATTCTTTCATAACAGCATTCTTAACTGGGTATATTAAAGATATGAAAGAAGCAATTGATTTTTCTATAGAATCAGGGAATAAGGGAATAACGAAGGTAGAAGAATATAAAGATCTAGTAGTTAAGGCAAATCTATATGGGGCAGCGGTATTTTCAGCTAGTATTTGTAGTCGTAATGGTGCATTTGGTTTTGGTAAAAGTTATGAATAATAATATTTGATTGATATGCTAAAAAGTTATTTCTCTTTTGATGAGAATCATTATAATTACTTTAATCTTATTATTACATATTTTTCAAAAGAGGAATTTAGATAAATTATACCAAAATACTTTATTATTACTATTATGGGAGGACAATAATATGAGAAAAAAGTTAGGTAGGAGTTTCATTGGAATACTATTAATATTAGTCATGATATTTTCTATGTCAGCATGTAGTAAATCCAAAGATAATGATGTTAAAGATGGGGAAGTAAAAGAGAAAAAAGTAATCAAGTTATTTCACAGATTTCCAGATGAACCTTTTAATTCATTTATTGAAGAAACCGTAGCTCAGTATGAAGCCGATCATCCTGATATTGATATTGTTGTTTCAAGTGCACAAAATCAACCTTATAAAGAAAAGATAAAAGTTGTAGTTGGTAGTAATGAGTGTCCAGACGTATTTTTTAGCTGGTCTGGAGAATTTTCAGAACGTTTTTTAAGAGAAGGTTTAATTATGAATCTGACAGATGCTTTTAATAATGATACCCAATGGAAAAATTCTCTTCTTGAATCACAAGTTAATGAATATCGCAGTGGCGACGTTTTATATGGAATTCCTTTTAGACTAGATGCTAAGATGATGTTCTATAATATTGATATTTTTGATGAAAATAATCTAGAAGCCCCCGAAACTTGGGAGGAATTTATTCAAGTATGTGAAGCTCTAAAAGCTAAGGATATTACGCCTATAGCTTATGGAAATCAAGGTCAATGGCCATCTTCTCATTATATTGGAAGTATCAATCAGATGTTAGTTGATAATGATACAAGATTAAAAGATTTGGATCCAGCTACAGGAGAATTCGTAGATCCTAATTATGTTAAATCACTTGAATATTATCAACAGCTAATACCATATTTCAATGATTCAGTAAATGGTTTACCACATGATATGGCTCGTAATAATTTTGCTCAAGGTAGAGTAGCTATGTTTTTTGCTGAGTTAGTTGAAATACCATATTTGGGAGAAGAAAATGCAGACCTTAATTATGGAATGTTTGGTTTCCCACTTATTGAAGGAGAGGGTGATCCTACATTATTGACTGGTTCACCAGAAGGATTTGTTATTTCGTCAAAAACAAAATACCCAGAAGAAAGTATAGAATTTCTAAAATATTTTACAGGACCAGAAGTGGGTAAAAAAGAAGTTCAACAAGTAGGCTGGTTCAATGCTGGAGTTGGAATTGTTGAGGGACTTGATGACCAAAAATTACTTGAAGCGTATGATGTCATAAAAAATGCAAAAACTATGTCTGGATGGTTTGATGCTTCACTATATTCTACTATCGCAAATGAATATTTAACAGCAGTTTCCGATTTAACTAATGGAGATATAACACCAGAAGAAGTCATGAAAAAAATACAAAAAGCTGCAAAAGAAGCTCAGAAAACATCTCAATCAGGAGCAAAAGAATAAGATTATTGAATAAGAGGTAAGGTGCTCTAGTTCGTATATAGATGCACCTTTCTAATACAGAAAGGTGGTGGACATAATAATGAAAAGGAAAAAAATAGTTCCTTACTATTATATTATACCAGGATTATTGATGGTTTTATTCTTTGTTTATGTACCTGTAATATCTAATTTTGTCTACAGCTTTTTCCATTTATCTTCATATTCTTCAGGAAAAGTTTTTGTAGGGATTGATAATTATATACAGCTTCTTACAAGTGATATTTTTCCTATAATGATGAAAAATAATATCATGTATGCAGTAATTTCATTAATTGTACAAGTGGGATTTGGTACTATTATTGCACTATTATTAGAAAGTAAACTTACTGGGAGATTGCGAAACATATATAGAAACATATATTTTCTACCAGCATTAATTTCGTTAACAGCAGTTGGTTTATTATTTACCTTTGTGTACTCACCAGATGTTGGACTTCTTAATTCTGCACTAAGAGCCATTGGACTAGAAAACCTTACACAATCATGGCTGGGAGATTCCAAAACGGCTATCTACTGTATAATCGCAATGAGTCAATGGCAATTTACTGGTTATATAACGCTACTTATGGTTGTAGCTATACAGAATATACCAAAAGATTATTTGGAAGCGGCGGCCATTGATGGAGCAGGTCCAGTTAGAAGAGCAATAAATATAATGATTCCTCTTGTTAAAGAACAATTATTAGTATGTTCTATTATAACTATTATAGGTGCGTTCAAACTTTTTACAGAGGTATATTCAACAACTAGCGGAGGACCTGGTAACAGCTCACAGGTTTTAGGAGTATTTTTGTACCAAAATGCGTTTTTACATGACAAGATGGGTTTAGCAGCTGCAACTGGCGTGTTGATTTTCATAATAACAGTCACTATTTCTATTATACAAATAGTTGTTACGAAATCAGGTAAAGTATAGGAGGGTAGCCATGTCAACCAGCGAAGTAATACATATAAAGAAAACACATAAAAATAATATAATGAAAGTTGTGTTGAATATATTCTTTATTATTCTAGTAATAAGTATATTTCTGCCAATAATATGGTTACTGATTAACTCATTAAAAAGTAATAATGAACTATTCAATAATTCATTGGCACTGCCTAGTAAATGGCTATTTAGTAACTACGCAGAAGCATGGGGTAAAGGTTTGTTTGATTATTTTAAGAACTCAGTAATGGTAAGTTCTATTTCTTTATTATTAATTATTATCATAAGTTCCTTATTAGCATATGGTCTAACCAGATTTAATGTAAAGGGAGGTAACATCATTTTTTTCATAGTTCTTGGAGGTATGGCTCTCTCAGAACAAGTTGCGTTAGTTCCCCTTTATAAAATGCTGCAAACGTTAAATCTTTATAATACATATTTTGCAGTTATACTACCTTATATCGCATTTAGAATACCATTTACGGTATTTTTAATGAGAGCTTATTTCCTTTCGATTCCAAGAGAACTTGAGGAAGCGGCTTATATAGATGGTTATAATAGTTTTCAGATTTTCTATAAGATAATTGTACCAATCAGTAAACCAATATTTGCGTCATGTGCAATTGTTAATCTGAATTTTGTATGGAATGAATTCTTATTTGCAAATGTTTTTCTTGAAAGTAAAGAGATTATGACTATACCTATAGGATTAATGACTTTTCAAGGAGATATGAAAGCCAACTATACAGTAATGTTAGCTGGAATTGTCATTGCATCAATTCCAATGATATTGATTTTCTTATTAATGCAAAAGCAATTTATTAGAGGGTTAACAGCAGGTTCCGTTAAAGGCTAGAATATACAATTCTTTATTTCATGTTTTAATGCATAAAATAAAGAATATCCTACTCTAAAACATAACGTTATATAAGGTTATGTAATAAATGTATATAAAATATTAAATATAATAGAAAAGGAGTAATTAAAATGAAAAAAGAACATATTGAACAAATCAACGTAGCTATGGAAGCAGTAAAAGCTAAGGAAAATATTAATCACATTTATTTTGTAGCTTGTGGAGGTTCTATGGCATTGATGAAACCAGCACAATACGTATTAGATTGTGAATGTGAAATACCATCCACAGTCTATACAGCTAATGAATTTGTACATAGTACACCTAAGGCATTAGGGATAGATTCTGTTGTAATATCATGTTCTATGCAAGGAAAGACTCCAGAGACAGTTGAAGCCACTAGATTAGCTAGAGAAAAAGGTGCTTTAACTATTTCAATGTCACATAGTATAGGGTCACCACTATGGGAAACTACAGAATATCCAATTCATTATGATTGGATGGACGAAGCAGATATGACTAATCATAATCATACTATCCTACATAGCTTGGTATTTAATATTCTTAATGCCATACAGCCAAATGAAAAGTATGAAAGAGCTTGTAGATCTATAGACAAGATGGATGGAATCTTCAAAGCAAATATAGAAAAATATTCTTCACAAGCATTAGATTTTGGTAAAGAGTATAAAAGAGAAAAAGTTATTTATACAATGGCCAGTGGAGGTAACTATGGACCTGCATATTCATTTGCAATATGTTTATTGATGGAAATGCAATGGATTCATTCTAATGCTATACATTCAGGAGAATACTTCCATGGACCATTCGAAATTACTGATTTTGATGTACCATTTATAATAGTAAAAGGTATTGATAATTCAAGATATCTAGATGAAAGAGCACATGATTTCTGTAAAAAATATTCTGATAAGATTGTCTTAATAGATGCAGCGGATTTTGATATGAAAGATATGGATGAAGACCTTAAAGGTTATTTTGCATCAATAGTCGTAGGAGTTGTTCTACGTGGATATGCAGATGCTCTCGCAGAGTACAGAGGTCATCCATTAACTGTTAGAAGATATATGTGGAAGATGGAATACTAGTTATACATAATATGTTACTTATGTTTTATAGAACTACGTTGACATCGTAATAATATTATTGCGGTGTCAGTTTTTCACTATGCCCATTATTACATAGGAGGAAACGTCATGGGTTCTAATGTTAATAAAGATAAATTAAGTAGCTATTTCTTTACATTCATAAGTTGCATTTTCTATGCATTAGCAATTAATCTTTTTATTAAACCTAATCATATTGTTGGTGGAGGAGTTACAGGTATTGCATTATTAATCAACAGATATATTCCTTGGGGTGTTGGCTTAATTGCTTATCTACTAAATATACCTATCATGATTATGGCATTTAAAATAAAGGATGTATCTTATACTGTAAAATGTTTAATAGTAACAACCCTGTTAAATTTCCTAATCGATGCATTAGCTTTTTTACCAGCTATGACCAATAACCCTTTAATAGCAGCAGGTTATGGAGGCGTTTTCCTAGGCATATCAGTTGGATTAAACTACAGATACAATGTATCAAGTGGAGGTACAGAACTTTTAGGACAATTACTTATTACTAAACTTAAGAATATGACTATTGGAAAAATATTAATTATTATTGATGGCTGCATTGTTCTTATTGGCAGTTTAATATTACATAATCCTGAAAATGTACTTTTAGCTCTAATAATGATATTTGTTAGTGGGAAAGTCAGTGATTTGGTAGTCAATGGATTTGATTATGTAAGGATGTGTTATATTATTACTGCCCATGAGGAAAAAGTTGCTTCTGAGTTAATGAGGAAATCCAATCGTGGTATAACCAAATTGAATGGAGTTGGAATGTATAGTAAAAAAGAATATGGTGTACTGATGACCGCTGTTACAAAACAGCAATTCACAAGCCTAAAAGAGAGCGTTCAAAAAGTTGATAGAAATGCATTTGTTATAATAATTAATACAAGTGAGGTATTAGGTAAGGGATTTAAATAAAATAGAAGCTGTATCATAATAATATATCGCAAAAAATTGATTGCCATAAATTTGTATTATGATACAGCTCCTTATACTTTTTAAGCTAATATTTTCAATAATATATTAGGTATCAATAGTGCAATAGCCATTCCATAGAGTAAATCAAGCCATACAACAGATCCTAAAGCACCTATATATATTAAAACTACTATTGGAAAACATATTATTTTAGTTAACCAATTAGTATCTTTACTTTTTATTACATTCCAAATATTATTAGCATCGCCTCTGCTTGGGAATGCATGCATAGCTATAGAAATTCCTAACCAGATTAGAAAGTAATCCAGTAAATCACCAGAACTGAATCGAAGAACTGGTATTGCCGCTGACATAGCTATAAGGGCACCCAATATTGTATTTATGATAAATGGTCCAATACTGATTAATACGTGTTGATACACTTTTTTTGGTTCTTCATGGACAACATAACCACATGGATTAGCGAATCTAAAATAACATACATCAAAAACTGCGACTCTTGAAATTCTACAGAAGAATTGATGTGCCATTTCATGAACTATAACTCCTGGAAAAGTAGCTAATGATATTATTTGACCGGGTATTAACATGTTTTTTTATTCCTTTCTTCCATAATAATAATTAGTCTAAGCTTTCTAGATATTCTTTATCTGCTGGACTAAGATCATCATGTTTTTTAATGATATCTAAGATTTTATCTCTTTCTTCTATCATATCATTATAATGATATGTTTCTACTAAGGTCTCCATTATAGATAGATTATCAGAATCAAATTCATAAGCTTTTTCAATAAATTCCAGGGCTTTTTTATCATCTAATCTTTTTAATTCTATCCTAGCCAATGAAGCATATGCTGCAGCTGATTCTACGTTAATATCTAGAATATGATTACAACGAGATATTGCAGAATCATACATTTCAAGTTCTCTTTCAATTGCTGCCATACATATTAAGGCATATTGATTATCTGGATGTTGTCTCAGCATTACATCCATGTAAAATTTTGCTTGTTCATAGCTACCTTGATTACAGTATAGGTCTGATAACATGTAAGCTGTCATATTACTATTAGGGTGTACATTAATATATTCAGTTAACTTTTGTATTTTTATATCATCTGACTCAGTTTCTATGGTATCTATAAGATTATCAAGTTCATCATCTAAGACATAAATATCTTCTAGATCATAACTTATTTCATCTAATTGATTATATAACTTCTCACTTTCTATCTTAGTACCTTCTAGAGATATCAACAGGTCGATAACGTTATCGTAATTACCATTATGATATTGAGCTATAATTATTTTAGCTTTTACATTACCTGAGTTATTATATTGTTCATTAGCTTTTTGGAATTCATCTAAAGCGGTAGAATATTTTTTTTGTTCCTCTGCTTGTTTACCTCGCTCAAAAGCTAATGCTCCTTTCATTGTGGTTGGAAATCTCATTAATGAAAAAACAACCAATCCTATCACAACAAAAAATACTAACTTAATTGATGCAGGAATAGGTCTTTTGGAAAGCTTATCTCGACAATCTTTGCATAGATTATATTTATAGCCTTCTTCAACAATAGAACTCCCACAGTTTTTACAACCATAATAATTGGTTTGTTCATAAAAATTATCATAGTTATATTTGTTGTTCATGTTTTCTTCTGACATAGAAGTCTCCTCTCCGTATATTTACTATGTAAATGTAATTAATATTGTTCTGCTATATAAATGCAAAACTTAACTGAAATTATATTGTGATTAAATAATATGAGTTAATTTATGACATATAAAAACAAATGCCAGTAAATGTATCGGCATAATTATTATTAAAATTAGTATTAATTTCATAAAATA
The DNA here is from genome assembly GCF_054408565.1 of Vallitalea sediminicola. Classification (NCBI taxonomy): domain Bacteria; kingdom Bacillati; phylum Bacillota; class Clostridia; order Lachnospirales; family Vallitaleaceae; genus Vallitalea; species Vallitalea sediminicola. Next base: position 85,048 of record NZ_BTPT01000029.1, on the reverse strand, counting down.
AATCTCAGATTATCTTTTATTATGAGTTACATAATCCGTAGTTTATCATTTTTGTATATGATATAATACAGTATATCATGGGTTACATATATATTTTACTGGATAATATTTCAATGGATAAGAGGATATAATTATGAAAAAGATAGAAAGATTACAGAATATCATATACCTATTGAGCCAAAACAAAAGATTAAGCTGTTCGTCTTTGGCAGAGACGCTGGAAGTAAGTCAAAGAACAATTTATAGAGATATGGATGCACTTAGTCAAATGAAAGTACCTATTATAGCTTATGAAGGTTTGGATGGTGGATATGAACTAGATAAATCGTATTTTTTCCAATCAGTAAAGTTAACAGATAGAGAATTAATGATAATGATATTGCTTCTTGAAATGGGATATCAATTAAATACTACTGATTTTGATGATGCATTGATTACACTTAAACATAAGTTGCTGAATGCATCTGGAAAACAATCTAATATTAATAATGCGTTAAAACATATAACAGTAGAAGTTCAGAATATATATCCTCAAAAAATTGTTAAAGGTATATTTAACAGCATTATTCAAGGGTTGCAAATGGAAAGAATGATTATTGTAGACTATTATACGCCATTAAAAAAGAGTTGGTTGACTAGACAAATATCTCCATTACACCTTTATTATTGCGAGGGTTGCTGGTACTTAGACGCTTATTGTAATGTTAGACATGCAAAACGAACTTTTAGACTGGATAGAATTCGTGCGTGTAAATTATTGCAAGAAGATATTCCAAAAAAATATATACAATCTTATAAGATAAATCAACTTGATGATGTTATTCCTGAAATCACAATAGAGATAGACAAAGGGTTATATGAACAAGTCAAGGACGATAATATTTTTAAAGAAGCTGATACAATAAAAGAATCCCAATCACTTATAACCCTTATTATAAGAAATAAAAGAATTGAATACATATCTGAGTTTGCATATAGAAATGTAGATTTGGTAACAGTCTTATCCCCAAAATCATTAATACAAAACATAGGTGACAAAATTGAAAAAATGCAAGAAAAATATTTGCAAATCATAAACAAACCCTGACAAGTATCTGTCAGGGTTTGTGTTGTATTATGATATACGGAGGTGTTTAATAATGAATATTGCAGTATATTTATATGATAATTATTTTGAGACTGAATTGTGTATTGCTACACTAATGTTTAAAAAAAGCAAACAAAATATATTTATGATTTCAAGTGAACAAGAAGTTATAACATGTGTAGATGGAAAGAGATTACTTATAGACAAAAAGATAAGTGATGTAGATCCAAAAGATATTGATGTATTAATAATACCGGGCGGTGGAGCTATAATCAAAAACGATATAGTTCAATTAGTCAAAACATGTGAAAAAAATGGTGCTGTTATAGGCGGTATATGTGCAGGAGTGGATTATATAGCACATGCAGGTATTCTGTCAGACAGAAAATACACTGGTTATTACGAAAAAGATAAAGCTTATGACCATCTACCAACAGATGGTACATTAACTTATTCAATGTACGAAAGTGATAGAAATGTAGTAACTGCTAGACCAGAAGCCTACTTAGAATTTGCATTAGAACTATATCATCTGGCAGGTCTAGACGTAGGTCCAGTAGACGGATATTTAGAATGGTTTAAATCTCCTTTCTGTTGGAAAGGGAATAATGAAAAATAGTAGCAATGATAAAGGTGATGTATTGACGATTAAGTCAATGCATCACCTTTTATTAAATAGTCAACCACAAATTGGAACTGGATTTACATAAGCAATTAATGGTATAATGCTATTTCATGGGCTAGGACCCATCTCAAGCGACTATACATGATACATAGGAGGAAATTACATGCCAGTAATAATTGTTTTTTCAGCATTACTATATGCAGTTGGAGCGGTACTTTTAGCACAGTTGAAAATGAATTTTGGGGTTGATATATTTAGTTTTTATATTATTTTATTTCCCATAGGAACTTTTTTATACGGAACTATAAGTAGTAAGTTCTTTTATACGCTATTGTTTAAAAATCAGATTCCTATAACTAAGATTTATTATTTTACTACAGTATCATTTATACTACTCTCATATTTTGGAATGAAGTATTATATTTATTGTAATACCTTTGTAGATTATTCAATGGACATTAATTATATTGGTGACGGTGTTCATATAAGTGAATTATATAATGAAACGACAGGTAATAGAATTAATTTTAAAGAATACTATTTTAGGTTGAAATCAAGTGGAGAAATGTATGGTATGATAGGTGGAAATGGATTTGCTACGAAATTGAATCCAATGATGAATTCTCTTTTGGAACTTTTTAATATATTAGCATTAGCCATAAGTGTCACTATTACATATAAAAGGCAAAAGCCTAATTTCAAGTATTGTAAAAAATGCAATCAATATATGCTAGAAAAGCAAGTATTCATTTTTGATTATGGTGATAACTATTCTAAGTGCATATTAGAAAAAATAGATGAAAGTATGGGAAAAGAAGATAGAGTAGATAGACTGAGACAGATAATAAATCTTAATCAAAAACTACGAGATACTAGTAATGAATTTGTTGTTGGTAATTTTAATTACTGTAATGAATGTGAGCAAATATATTTAGTTATTATAAAATATGTAATTGATGAAAAAGGTAACGAGAGAATAGACAGTATAATTAAAGAGTATGAACTAGATAGAACATATTTTAAATTAATAATTAGATAACTATTTATTATACAATTGACTAAAAACATTTCATAAGAGTTGTTTATAAACATTCTATAGTTTTAGATACTTAAAAACTTCCTGTATAATTTCACTGATTAAAACAACTACTAATAATAAATAAAATAATATAATTAATAAGGAGCTAAACATGATCAAATGGATTATATCGTCAACTTTTATAATTATGACCCTAAAAACATATAATATAATCTGTAAAATACCATCAACATGGTTGTATCATCATTATAATGAGAGGGTAGATTACTTCAGAAGATTGAATAAAAGACTTAAACCAGGAGGAATCGTATTCATAGGAGATTCACTAACTGAACATTTCATGGTATCAGAATTTTTTTCAGAACACTATGTAATTAATCGAGGAATATCTGGTGATACTACTTATGGAGTTCTATGCAGATTAAAGGAAAGTGCTTTCGATTTGAAACCTAAAAAAATATTTCTACTTATAGGAATAAATGACGTAGGTAATGAAAAAGATCCTGGATATATAATCAATAATACTAAGCTGATTATAAAAAAATTTAAAAATAAATTACCAAAAACAAAGATTTACGTTCAATCAATATATCCTGTCTATAAAGATGTTAATAATAGAATCAAGAAGAAAATTGTAGGAAACAGAGATAACAAGCAGATACAGATAATAAACAGACAACTATACAGATTATCAAGAAAATATAATTGCACTTATATAGATATGAATAAAAAATTAAAAGATAATCGAGGACAGCTAAAATACGAATGTACGATAGAAGGATTACACTTATCTCCACGAGGCTATGAAATAATTGCTAGGGAATTAGAAAAGTATCTTTAATCAGAAGAAATGACTAGAAAGTGTACGTTGGTGATAATATGGCAGCAAAAATTAGAAATTGGTATAGATTAGATAACACTGGAAAGATATATCCATCAATTACATCAACAAGAGTTTCAACAGTGTTTAGAATATCAGCAACTTTAATAGAAAAAGTTGACTCTGTTTTATTACAAAACGCATTAGACAATATAATTGAGCGATTTCCATACTTCAAGGTCAATCTAAAAAAAGGCCTTTTCTGGTATTACTTTGAATATGCATATCACAATCCTAAGGTTAAAAAAGAAATATTTTATCCTTGTATGTTTATGTTCTTCAAAAAGAAAAAAACATTCCCTTTTAGAGTTTTATACTATAACAAAAAAATTAGTTGTGAATTCTCACATAGTATCACAGATGGAACAGGGGCAATAACCTTTCTTAAGACTTTATTAGTTGAATATTTTAAAATAAAAGGAATTACGTCAACTATTTCAGAAGATATTCTTGATATAAAATCTACAGTAAAAAAAGAAGAATTTGAAGATTCAGCTCATAAATATTATAAAAAAGATATACCACCCCCAGATTTACCGAAAAAGGCTATGCACTTTCCTTTTAAACTAAATAAAAAAGGGGAATATTACATCGTAACTGGAATAGTAGATATCTCTGATTTCAAAGAACAATCTAAAATACATGGCTGTTCTATAACTGAACTACTATTAGCCTTATATTTTGAAACAATCCAGGATTTTGTTTGCTCACAGTATGCAAGAAAGAGAAAAAGATTAAAAAAACGAGTGGTAATCAATTTACCTGTTAATCTAAGAAGAATTTTTCGGTCTAATACAATGAGGAATTTTTTTATTAGCCTAACACCATCTATTGATTTGAGATTAGGAAAATATACTAGAGAAGAGCTGATAAAACAAATTAAGAATTATATGGAATTAAATCTTAATGAAAAATATCTCGGTCAATATATTAGTAGAAATGTTAACAATGAAAAGAATAAATTTATAAGGATAATACCGCTTTTTGTTAAGAATATAATAATGCCTGTAATCTATCAGAGGTTTGGTGAAAGTGGGTATACAAGCAGTATTTCTAATTTAGGTTTGGTAGTTATGCCAAGTGAAATAGAAAACCTAATAGAAAGATTTGAGTTCTATCCGCCTCCAAGCAAAGGTAATATAGTAAAAGTTGGTGTATCTTCTTATAAAGAGAAAATATATATATCATTTGGAAGATTAACGAAAAATACTGAAATAGAAAAGATTTTCTTCAGAAAAATAAGAAAGATGAACATAGCTGTAAAAATAGAAACAAATCTGAGGTGATTCCATGCCCTATTGTTCAAAATGTGGTGTTGAAGTAGATAATGATATTAAGAAGTGTCCTCTGTGCGATTTCCCAATACCAGATGTGGGACAAGAAACTGATGAACAGTCTATCAATGTATTTCCAGAAGCAGAGAACATATATAAAGATAGAGTTAGTATTGTTAAGAATAAAGTGTTTTTTATTTTAGAGACCATATTACTTTTTGCTATACCAATATTGGTAAGTATGAAAATCTTCTATCCATCTATCACATTAAAAATTAATTATATTATAAACTGTATAATTGCGTCCATTTTCTTTCTTTTTTTCTCATTTGGGTATCTAAAAGTATATTATAATATATTAGGTATTGGTTTGACATCTATTGTTTTGACATACAAACTAGACAGTATAGATAATAATATTTCTTGGTTTTATAGATATGCGATATTAATGATATTATTAGTTATGGCTATTTTATATATATGTGTTTTCTTATATAAAAGGAATAAAAAAGAAAACAAAGCTATATATATTTTGAATTATATATTTGAGGGTATAGGCTTATTATGTTTAGGTATTGATTCAATTATATCATATAGGATTAATAATATGATAAAACCAAGCTGGTCAATAATTGTACTTATCAGTTCAGTAGCTATAAGTCTTTTGATTCTAGGATTATATCATGGTTTACCTGGTAGAGTCAGAAATAAGATAAGGAGAAAACTACATGTATAAAAAGAACCAAGGGGCTGTCGGATGTTGAAAATATATTAACCGATAGTCCCTTAATTAAATGTTACTAAGGGGTTATTAATAACTATAGGTTAGAAACATTTTTCAGCTGTCTACGTTCTTTTGAGAAAGTAGATAATATCTTTTCTTTTTCTAAGTTGAAAGGTAATAATATAAGAGGTATTATTCCTAACAAGCAGAAGCCAATAGGGACAAGAGCAGTTGCAATTCTTATGCCTTCTACAGCTTGAGGAGTTTGTGCTACGCCACCTGTCTGAAAGCCATATTTTTCAATGATTGTTGAGAAAATAATAAGTTGTAATCCAGCAATAGGAGCTGTTAAAAGAGCATTTATTGAATTGAATAACCCTGGTTTTCTAATAGAAGTCATGAGCTCATTTTCATCAATAATAGCAGCAGTAAGAGGACCTCTTGATGTTAGACTTATTGTTCTTCCTAGCATAATTGGTATGTAAGCTATCAATACAAAATACCAAGTATTTGCAAAGTATAGGATTGAATAACCCATTATATAAGGAATCATTGCAAGGAATAAAGATTTCTTAATACCTTTTTTCTTAATAATATTACCAATTAGTGGATAGATCAAAAAAACTGCTACCATTGGTAATACATCAGCTAGTGTGGCTTCAATTCCTGTAGATTTCACTACATAATCCATATAATAGAGAAAAGCTGTAAAATATATCGCTTGGGGTGCAAAACCAGTTGAATTAAAGAAGAAATTGCACCAAAATGAACGCATGCTTATAACACTTTTAATATCAATCCATAATGTTTTGGTATTGACTGCTACGGTAGAACTATCACCTACCGCATACATTTCAGGTTTATCTTTCAATTTGATTATACCAATGAGATAGATACCTGTGTTCATTAGAACTACAAATAGCAGTAATCCAATCACCAGGGGACGATTATTTTTAGTACTGCCAACTAATAACATAGTGGGGATAAGCGTAGCAAAAAAACTGACGAAATTACCTACATAGCCACCGATTACAGAGACGTCAATACGTTCTTCTTTGGTAGGGGCAGCAAGCATTGTATAACAGTTAGCTGAAATAAGGAAGAATGTACCAGCAGTATCATAAAAGAATAACGCAATAAGTAGAACCCAAAAAACAGTTGTATCTTCCCACGATGGTGAAGCAAATAACATGATAATCAGCATAATAACCATGAATGGTACAGTGACCCGCATAACATATGTATATTTCCCTCTTTTTGGTCTGTATTTCATTTTATCAAGGAAAATACCAAAAACAGGGTCATTCAACATATTCCATACATTAAATATAAAGTATATAAGGCTTACATAAGAAGGCTTTAGTCCAATCAAATCCGTATAGAATTTAATATAAACATTATGAATAAGAACATTTGATAGTGAAAGAGCTTGAAGAGGTAAACAAAGAATAAATTTTTCAGTAAAACTTAATCCTTCTTTAGAAAAGGAAAATTGTTCTTTAAACTTAAGAAAATTAGCTTTCACTAAAGTCACTCCTTACAATACAACAGTTATACTTCGAACTGCTATAGGTTTATTTGTTATAGAAAGTATAACTGATTCAGACATATTTGATATCTTGTTTATAGAAAATTCACTATCTATATCTATGGATTTTGGTTCATGTGGTAAATATATTTCTGTAGGTGCTAGAGTATTAGAATTTTCTATCCATTCAAGTGTATAGACATTAGATTCCCGATTGTAATGGTATTTTATTATTTTTCCAGAAACAGCTTGAGGATATGGACGTTTTAAAATATCCATAACAGGGGCTTGTTCTATATTTTCATGATAACACCAATAGGTATTACTCCATTTGTATTTATCAAAAGTATCAAGAATATGTACAATGTGATACATTCCCTCTGAATACATACTATGAGCTCCCCATTCTCCGAACATGACAGGAATATTCAGGCGTTCTTGTACCTTTTTATGTGCATTCAATATAGTATCAATACGGTTATTACTAGCATGAACAACTTCAGGAGTATCAACAACCAAGTCATAACCATGAGGGGCGTAAGCTTGGTTTTTTTCTTTTATACCATTATCATCAGTAATACTTGGAATACTGCATTCGATTCCCATGTTAGAGAAATATGAATTTTCCATCATGACTATACCTTTATCAGAAACTTGCCTTATGGCCTTAGTTATTCTTTTATAGAAGGATGCTAGAGCTCCTTTGTCAAATTCGCTTACTAAGTGTAAAGCTGATTTCGCCATTGCGGTGTACAGCTCAACATTATCAATATCTTTTAGTAGCTTATTTTTTTGATCAACATTGGTAAATGAAGCCATTAACTGTTCAGGTGACATATCTTGTTGTGTGAGTTTGGCATAGGAACCTAATAATGCTCCAAATATTTCTAAAGAATTTTCTCCAGGAAATGGTTCATTAATGAAGTCATAACCAATTAGAGCGTTGCTGTGTTGTAATCTTTTTATGATATGAGCCCACATATTAGCATAATGGTCTTGTAAACCTATTCCATCAGATGCTTTAGTGTTAGCCCAGAAATTTTTGAAGGATCGTTTTACTGCGTTACTGAAAATGTAAGCATCACTCCACAAATCTCCAGTTACATGTTGCTGATTATCAGTGAGTGTAGCCCAATCAGGAGCACCATCTGAAAATTTGTTGCTATATAGATCTTGGTGCATGTCTAGAAACGCGTAGATATTGTATTTTTCGCATAGGTTCAACATGCTATCAATCCAGTCTAGGTAATTTTCGTCATATACACCGATTTCATGCTCAACACCATCCCAGATGATGCCTAGACGAATAATATTGAAACCATTGTCAACTAACCATTCAAAGTGGCTTTCATCCCAACTGGCAATATAGTTTTTCTGACCAGTTGATTCATCATAGGTTCCTTTATTGACCATATTGATACCATTAAAAATACGTTCACGTCCTTTTTCATCATTAAAGCATCTACCGTTTACATAAATTTTTTCCATAAAAGACCTTCTTTCTTTTTATTATTTTATTGGTATTATTATTTTTATATAATGAGCATTTTCTCCTTGCTCGTTTATAAACATATCTAACACGTTTCTTTCTATAGCATCACCAGTTATCTCTAGATGATGAGCATCAATATAATCAAGCATATGTTCATATACAATGTTAACATCTGAATGGTCAGGTTTATAAATGATTGTGTTAGCAGAAACATAATAACTTTCATTCAAAACTTGTAAACTATCACTTTTTGAAGGACAAGGAGATTCAGATATTAAACCGTATCCAGCATAAGCATAAGTATGATAATCTTTCTCTAAAAGATGTTCTTTTGATACTATTGATATAATGTTTGAGGTTAGAATCCAATCTTGATTGGTTTCTTTATGTATTAACGATATGGAGTCGATATCAAGGTCGATTTCATTAGTGTGAAATGGTTTGGAAATTATCCATAACTTAGGTAATTTCTCAATTCTTATGTCTAGGGAATCAGAGGTAAATTCACTGCTATTCCAATAAAAAGATTCTATTTGTGATTTTAGATGTTTTAGATAATTAATTTTATTTTGTAAGATATTTTCTTGTTTTAGGATTTCTTCTTGTATTTTACTTATGTTTTCATGGTGTAGAAGCTGTTGGATTTTCTTGATAGGTATATCAACTGAACGCAGAAAAAGTATAGTTGATATCATCTCAAATTGTTCAATACTGTAATACCTGTATTTATTATCACGTATCTGTTTTGGTATGATTAGACCTATTTTTGAGTAATAACGAAGTGTATCTGTCGAAATAGAAAAAATCTTTGATATTTCACCGATGGTATAATACTCTTTCAAATACTGATCAACCCCTTACATAATAAATAAAATCCTATATAAAATTAATTTAATTTATCCATTATAGAATTAGATTCATATTGTTAACTATATTATAAACTATGAAGTAACTCCAATGTCAATGAATATTTTTTGATTTATCATCCTAATATAATAAATTTGTTATAGACAAAATTATGCTAATTAGAAGAAAAAGTGTTTTGTGATTATATTGAAGGGTATTCCAAGCAAAATAATATATGTATATGTGAAGTAGTAAGGCAGGACGCCGAACCCAGCTTTTTGCTCAGGACGAGCAAGTAGCTGGCGTAACATATACATATACTATTTTGCAAAAGCCAAGTCAGAACAAAACATTTTTACAGTTATTTATTTGGTATATTTCTTAGATATTTATGTGTTATTCTTATATACTGATAGATATTAACAATAAAATCTGATTTTTGTTATAAAAGTTATGCTATTTGTATAATTTTTATCCATTGTATGATTTGTGTAGAATTACTATAATGTGAACTATAAACAAATAAAAATATAAAAGAGGAAGGAAGTTTAATTTATGAAAAGAAAAATTTCTTTATTCGTTGCACTAATCATGGTTGTTTCAATGTTCGCAGGTTGTGGTTCAAAAACTGAAACTACTACAGACGATAATCAAAAAAATACAGTAGATGCATCAAAGTCATCTGAAGAAAAAGATAATGAGCAAGAACCAGAAATAAAAGATCAAACTCTAAAGGTTTCTGTTTTCCAAGGTGGGTTTGGACGTGAATATTGGGATGAAGTAGCAAAAGCATTTGAAGAGCAAAATGAAGGCGTTACAGTAGAAGTCCTAGCTGATCCTAATATCGGTGAAAGAATTAGAAATGATATTTTATCAAATGATTCACCTGACTTCATATTCTTATCTTCAAGAGATAAATCAGGTACAACACAATCTCTTATAAAGGATAAAGGAATTGCTGATATCAGTGATGTAATGAATAAATTAAAAGATAAAATGATTGATGGAGTACTTGATAACTCACTTTTAAGTCCTTATGATGATGGAAAAACATATCTTGCTCCTTTCAACTTCTCATCACTTGGATTATGGTACAATGAAAATTATTTTGAAACAAATAAAATAACAGCACCAGTAACTTGGGATGATTTCTTTGAACTAAAAGATAAAATAATAGATAGATCACTTATTACATATGCAGGTATCTACCCAGGATATCTTGAATCTCTAGTATTCCCTGCGATTGCTTCAGGTGCAGGAAAAGAAACATTTGATAAACTTGTTAAATATGATGTGGCAACATTGGATTCAGATGAATTTAAAGCCATTATGGATAAATTTGAGAAGATTGCATCTACTAAAGCAATCATGAATGGTACTGCAGGGATTAATCATACAACATCACAGGCAGAATTCCTTATGGGTAAAGCTGCTTTAATACCTAATGGTTCATGGATTGCTAATGAAATGAAAGATGCTCCGAAAGAAGATGGATTTACATGGGGATTTGCAGCAGCACCTGTATTAAATGCAAATAATGACAAGTATGTGGTTGCATCAATGGATGAAATGTATATACCAAGTGCTTCTAAAAACAAAGAACTTGCTAAGAAATTCTTAGAATTCCTATATTCAGATGAAGCAATCAAAATACAAGCAGAAAAAGCTAAATCAGTTCCACCATTAAAAGGTGTAGCAGATGTAATTAAACCATATGTAGATGAAGCAACAGGAGCATCATACACTTTATTTGATGAAGGATACAAACCATTAATAAGCAACTTCGCAGCTGTTGATAATATGACTCTTGTTCCTAGAAAAGAATTCTTTGGTACAGTAGGTCAAGTCATAACAGGAACAAAGACCAAAGATGAAGCTATTGATTATCTAAAACCAATTTTTGAAGAAGCAGCTAAGAATATAGTTAAATAGTGAATACATAAATTATTAACTTTTCAGAGGGTGCAGTGAGTAATTACTGCACCTGTTTAATAGAATCAATTACTTACACAAAAATAGTATAGGAGGTAACCGAATGTCTACAGTAAAAAAAGAAATAGTCAAAAAAAACAAGATCAGTTCTAGTAAGGGTTTCTTTCTTGCGGTTTGTGTTGCTCCTGCATTTGTTTTGTATTTAATATTAGGTGTTTATCCTGCTATTAAAGTATTTGTTAATTCACTTTATAAGTGGAGTGGATTATCACCTACAAAAACATTTATAGGACTTGATAATTTTAAGACATTATTACATGATCAGAAATTTGCTCTTGCTTTTAAGAATACCGTATTTTTAATGATTGTTACAACAATAATCACTATGGTGATTGCATTGTTTTTTGCTTCAACATTATCACGTAGTAAATTCAAAGAAAAAAATCTATACAGAGTATTATTCTTTTTCCCAAACGTATTATCAATTGTTGTTATTGGGATATTATTTACTTATATATATGAACCTAACAGAGGGTTATTAAATGCTGCACTAGGGCTTATAGGATTAAATGGTAAGACATGGCTTGGAGATTCGAAAACTGTTTTATGGGCTATCTCAGGGGCAATGATATGGCAGGCTGTAGGATATTACATGGTAATGTATATGGCTGGTATGGATTCCATATCACCTTCATTCTATGAAGTGGCTGATCTAGAGGGAGCATCAAAATTCAAACAATTCTTCTTAATCACGATACCAATGCTTTGGGAGATAATAAGGGTAACAATAGTATTTTTTATAATATCTTCACTTAATATGAGTTTTCTTTTTGTTACGGTCATGACAGGAGGAGCACCTAATGGTGGGTCGGAAGTTTTACTGTCATATATGTATAGTCAAGCATTTACCAACTCTAATTTTGGATATGCAATGGCTGTTGCTGTAGTAGTATTCTTATTTTCATTTACGCTGGCTATTATTAGTAGAAAATTAACTGAAAAAGAAAATGATAATTATTGATGGGGGTGAAATCAATGAAAAATAATAAAAAAGATGATAAGAAAATAAATGTTGGTAATATAGTCACTAGAATAATATTAATTATTGCATCCATACTTGTAGTATATCCCATATTCTGGGCTTTCACAACCTCTTTCAAGACTAATAGAGAATTTTTGACAAGTCCTTGGAAGTTACCATCTGGTTTACATTGGGAAAACTATACTAATGCTTTGGTGAAAGGTCATATGGGTTCATATTTTATTAATTCCATTGGTATAACAATTATTGCAATAGTAGTTTTACTTGCATTAGCTGTTCCAGCAGCATATGCACTTTCTAGATTCAAGTTTAGATTCAGTAAATTGATTAGTTTAGTATTTATGGCAGGGCTTTTTGTTTCAGGGTCTTATACTGTTGTTCCATTATTTACATTAATGAATAAAATGCATTTATTAAATAATAGACTAATGCTTGCAATTTTATATTCAGTAACGACATTACCATTTAATATATATCTATTAAGCGGATTCTTCAAAGGTATATCCAAGGAATATGAAGCAGCGGCTTCCATTGACGGTTGTGGATACTTCAGAACCCTTTATAGTGTAATAGTTCCTATGGCAAAACCAGGAATGGTTACAGTACTCATGTTTGCGTTTATGAGCTATTGGAATGAATATATTTTAGCTTTTACAATGATAAGAGATGATACCAAGAAGACTCTTTCAGTAGGTCTTAAGAACCTGATGGAAGTTCAGAAATATGCTACTGACTGGGGTGCCATGTTTGCAGGACTGGTTTTGGTTATGCTGCCAACAATGATATTCTATATGGCTGTACAGAAAAAACTCACAGGAGGATTATCTCTGGGAGGATTGAAAGGATAAAATTATTTTTTCGACGTTATATAACAAATATATGGATAAAATACAATTTTACTACAAAAGTTTCTTGATGTTTTTTTTATATTAAGGTAGTATAAATTAAGATATCTAAGGATGTGGTTAGATGAAAAAAAGGATACTACCTAGTCTGAAATTACAATTTACAGTTTTAGTATTAAGCATTATTATTGTGTTTATTTTTCTTAATATGATAACTGGAAAATTAATTAGTAATCTATTATTTGAAAAAAATCTTCAATATAGTAAAACCATATCACAGAAATTAGTACGTGAACTAGAATATACTAATAAGAGAATGGTAGCTGCATCAAGTACATTACAATATGAAAGTATTTTACAGAAATATTTTAAGGAAGAGCTGGATTTTGATACAATCACTAAAGTAGAAAAAAGTATCTCAGTACTGAAACTATATTATGACGATATATTTGATATTGCCCTTATAGATAAAGAATACATAAACAGTATTTACTTGGAACGAGAAATCTTGAATGAAATTGTCGAGAGGGCAGAAGATAATAGAAGACTTAAATGTGTAGGGTTATATGAACAAAATTATATGGATAAGAATATAACAACCATTGCATTCGATAATAAAGTTTTTGGTACTGATATGGGAGATACTTATGGTGAATACTTTGGAGATATTATCATTTCTGTCAATGTAGATACTATATTGAAAAATTTCGAAGCAAAGACGGTTCAAGGAATTAATTTTGTGATACTTGACAAATACAATAAGTACCATCCAATCAACTGTACAAAAGAAGTTGGGAAAGCTATAGTTGATAAAATTGGTGGTATCGCATCAAATAAAGATATGTTTACTGATAATAAAAGTATTATAATAGTGGAAGAAATAAAAGATATGGATTTATTTATAGTAAGCAATATAGATAAAGAATATACTAAACGGGATGTAGGATATATTCAATCGGTTATTTCAATCATCTGCATAATATTTATAATCATAGTTTGTTTTGCATTCATGGTCATTTATAAAAATACAGTTAAGCCAATTCATAGTATAGGTGATTATCTGAAAACAATAATAGCTGGAAATTATAAGAAATTAAAAGAAAAAGTTATTGTAAATGGGAATAAGGAAATTGTTGAGCTTGCCGTCGACCTTAACGATATGATTGACGAGATAAATACTCTGACACATAAATTAGTTAACACAAGCAATAATTTATATCAAGCTGAGATTGAGAAAAAAAGAGCTGAGATTTCTTATTTGAGAAGTCAAATTAATCCTCATTTCCTATATAATACACTTGAAACCATTAAAGGTATAGCAATGACCAACAATATTATGGAAATATCAACTATTGCTCAATGTCTAGGTGATATATTCAGATATAGTATTAAAGGTTCAAGTGAAGTAACTTTAGAAGAAGAAGTCAAGATGATAAAAGCTTATATTGAAATTCAAACTTTCAAGTTTGGTAATAAAGGAACAGTATTTTACAATATCAATAATGAAACTCTTAATATCATAATACCTAAGATGATTATGCAGCCAATTGTTGAGAATGCATTTGTACATGCTATTGAAAAAAATACAGATGATACAACCTTATATATAGGAACGAAAATTGATAAGGATAATCTAATTATCATCATTCAAGATGATGGAGTTGGTATTGAACCATGTGAATTAGATAAAATCGTTACTAGCCTTAATTGTGAAAATGATTTTAATTCTAATCACGTAGGTATATCAAATGTGCATAGAAGGTTAAGAATGATATACGGTAATGAGTATGGTGTCAGAATAGAGAGTGCTGATGGAGAGGGAACAAAAATAAGTATCATGCTTCCAATAAACAGGAAACGATTTGAATGAAAGGTTGATTTAGATGTATAAAGTAATGATAATTGATGATGAACCCATGATTATACAATCTATTAGATCAGGAGTTAATTGGGAAAAGCTGAATTTGGAACTGGTATATACTGCAACCGATAGCCGCCAAGCGCTAGATTATGCACAAGAAAATCATATAGATATTGTAATATCGGATATCAGTATGCCGCCTTTTAACGGTCTTACATTATGCAGTGAAGTTGCAAAAATCAATAAATCGATACAATTTATTATTATTAGTGGTTATGCCGATTTTTCATATGCAAAAAAAGCTATACAGATTGGTGTAGCGGGATATTGTTTGAAACCAATTGATTATTCTGAGATGATGTCTGTTCTAAAAATAGCAGTAGATAAGATAGAACCTAAGAATGACTTTATGGAATACGATTTTATGGAATATGTATATGAAAATGATGTAAATGAAATAAAGAAATTTCTTATAAAGAATAAGATAAAAGATAAATTCCATATGATTATGGTAATTGGTAAAGAAAATCTATCCAAATATATTCAGGTTCATCATCTCATGTTCAATATTGGGATAAACAAATATCTATATATATTAAATGATGATGTAAGCAAGTTGATGTTTAATACTGAAGTGAAAAATAACACACTTATAGATGGGATAGGGATAACAACTGATAAAGTAAGCTATGATGATCTCTTGGAAAATATAGATGATATCATGGTAAAAAGTTATTATTTCTTTTTTTGTAAGAATGATAAGATATTTATAGAAGAAACTAAGAAGCTAGATGATTATTACAATAAGATATGCAAGGATATAGATAAACCAGCTAAACTTAAAGAAAATCTACTGGAATATTCTAAGATACCTGACAAAATGATGAATATCAAACAAGCAATGAAGCTTCACAATATGATATTAAATAAATATAGAGGACCTATAGGTGAAGAGGATGACCTTAACATATATAGTTTTGATGAGCTTGTAAGAAACTATGAAAGCTTTGATAACATGATAAACAATTTACTTGTGGTGATCGAGAATTCATTTGAGAAGAATGATTTGACTTTTGAAAGTTATAATAAGAATTTTATCAAGGTAATCAAGTATATAAATGCAAACTTTACAAAGAACATATCTATAAAAGATATTGCAGAAGAATTATTCTTGAATCCTAATTATATAAGTCAACTATTTAAAAAAGAGACAGGAACCACATATGTAAAATATCTAAATGGACTTAGAATAGAAAAGGCTAAAGAATTATTGCAGAAAACTGATATGTCCATTAATGATGTATGTATCAACAGTGGATTCAACGATTATTTTTATTTTATAAAAAAATTCAAGAAATATACTAATATGGCACCATCGTATTATAGGAAAAACAATTTATAATCATTATCAAGATTAATGAGGTGTTATCTTATGAAAAAAGACAGATTAATATACATATTATTATTGATTATAATTATGATGTTTACAGGGTGTAAAAAGAATAATAGTGAAGTAGTTGATGTTAATAGAAAAGAACCAATTAAGATTTCTATAGCCTTTTGGAATATTGATAATGCCCTAAGTGGTGGAGATAATGATAAGATGTTACAACAGATTCAAGAAAAATTGAATATTAAACTAATACCATATGAAATTACTCACGATGATGATAGAAGAAAGCTGAAATTACTGGCATCATCATCTCAATTGCCAGATGTAGTAGCAATCGGTGCGATTGGTACACCTTTATATTATCAATGGATCGATAAAAAAATTATCAAGCCATTACCCAAGAATCTATCTAAGTGGACAAACCTTAATAGTTATATGAATTGTGCGGAAATGAATCAATTCAGGCACTCTGATGGGAATTATTATGGGATACCAAGAAAGACATATGATAATGGTCATAGTGTAAAACTAAGCGGAATGGATAGAAAGATTTTCTATAGATATGATTTAGCCAAGAAAGCTGGGATAAATGAAGAGCCTGAAACCTATGATGAGTTTCGGGCTATGATCAAGGCTATCATAAAAAATGATGCAGAGAATAAGCAAATTGAGGGAATGGCTGTTACGGTACCATTCATATTGGATAGCTTTTTCATGTCCTATAGTGTGCCTCTTGCGATGAGTGATGGTAGTGGAAGTGATTTCAAATGGATTAAAAAGAATGACAAGTACATTCCAGCTTATTTTGCTGGAGATTTAAAATCAGCTTTCAAACTAGCAAGAGATATGTATGAAGAATCTACCATAGCTAAAGACATTCCTTTGGCAAAAGAGGAACAATCAATAAATAAATTCATAAATGGTTCATCATCTGCTTTATTAGGTAATATGGCAACCTGGAAACTTGCTAAAAGGTGGAATGAGAAATATCCTAATAAAAATTTTGAAGACCATGTTAAAATTCTTTCACCTTTAAAATCAATAGATGGCAATACCTATGGAAGTGTATTCAAAAAATACTGGTCGGAATCATATATAACAACAGAAGACCCTGTCAAACAGGAAGCTATTCTTAATCTATATGAGTATTTTTTGAAAAATGAAGACATGCTTAGGCGAGGATATGAAGATGAGGATTATATATCTGCAAATGGTGTGAAAATAGCAAAACAAGGCAATGATATTAACGACAAATACCCTATTACTTTACTTGCGGATTTGGTGCAGTGGAATAATGTACATAGATATCTAACTCTTACAGGGGATCCAACGAAAGATAAGTATTATAAAATGGATGTGGAGTATAGCTATCAACTATTAGAAACGGATTTACCTAAATATTATGAGATAAACTTATCCATGCAAACTCCAACAATGAGTAATTTTATGATAAAACCAGCAGATGATATCATTAGGGTTATGATAGGCAGAGAGAGTGTAAACAAGATGTACGATGATATAATGAAAGATTATGAGAATAAAGGGCTTTATAAGATGATAGATGAAGTGAATGAATTAATGGATGATCTGAATTAATTAGTCTTAAGGATTAATTAAATGATGAAATTAGGAGGTATGAACATGAATACTAAAGGAAGAGTAACTCTACCAACAGATGTAGATATTATAAATGAGACTCTTGAGACCATGGAAAGATTAGGAGTTGACGCACTTCGTGATTGTGATGGAACTGAGTTTCCAAAAGAACTATTAGGCAAAGGTGCCAAGGTATATGCTACATATTATACAACTAGAAAAGATAATGAGTGGGCGAAGAATAATCCTGATGAAATACAACAGATGTATCTTGTAACGGAACCGGAGACAGCAATTGGTGAAAGCCTTGATATAGAATTGTTACGTGATTTTTATAAGCCACAATTCAAGGTTAATACACTTCATGATATTAAACGCTGGTGGGAAGTAATAGATCGTACTACAGGAGAAGTCGTACCTGTATCCCATTGGAGTTATACTGAGGAAACTGGAAAAGTAACAATAAAGACAGACAAATATCATGAGTATACTGTTAGTTTTCTTGCATTCATAATGTGGGACCCAGTTCATATGTATAACTACATTACTAATGATTGGAAAGATGTACCTCATCAAATGACTTTTGATGTAAGACAGCCTAAAACACAAAAATATGTTAAGGACAAGATGGCAAAATGGTGTAAAGATAATCCTAACGTTGATGTAGTCAGGTTTACTACATTTTTTCATCAATTTACACTTAATTTCAATAATGAGGGTAAAGAAAAATTTGTTGATTGGTTCGGTTATTCAGCAAGTATCAGTCCTTATATCTTAGATAAATTTGAAAAAGAAGTAGGATATAAGTTCCGTGCAGAGTATATCATTGACCAAGGATATCAAAATAATACTTTCCGTATACCATCAAAAGAGTTTAAGGACTTTATGGATTTCCAACAGCGAGAAGTTGCATATTTAGCAAAAGAATTAGTTGATCTTGTTCATAGCTATGGAAAAGAAGCTATGATGTTTCTTGGGGATCACTGGATTGGAACAGAACCTTTCGGAAAATATTTTCCAGAGATTGGGCTAGATAGTGTTGTTGGTTCGGTTGGAAATGGTACTACACTGAGACTTATTTCAGATATACCTGGAGTAAAATATACTGAAGGTAGATTTTTACCATACTTTTTCCCAGATACATTCCACGAAGGTGGGAATCCTAAAAAAGAAGCGGTAGAGAATTGGGTAACTGCAAGAAGAGCCATTCTACGAAGTCCAGTAGATAGAATCGGTTATGGAGGTTATTTGAAACTTGCTCTTGAGTTTCCAGATTTCATGGATTATATCGAAAGTGTCTGTAATGAATTCCGTACTCTCTATGATAATATCGGAGAAGGAAAACCATATGTAGCACCATTCAAAGTTGCTGTCTTGAATTGTTGGGGTAAGATTCGCTCATGGGGAACTTACATGGTGGCACATGCACTATGGAATAAAAAATGCTACTCATATGGTGGAATATTAGAAGCATTAGCAGGTATGCAGTTTGATGTGAAATTCATCAGTTTTGATGATATAAAAAATGATAAATCCATATTAGATGACGTAGGTGTAATCATAAATGCAGGAGGTGCCTATACTGCAAATAGTGGTGGGGAAAATTGGGCTGATGCAGAGATAGTAACAACAATTAAAGAATTCGTTGCTAATGGTGGTGGATTCATTGGTGTTGGTGAGCCAAGTGCATATGAGCAAAATGGACGATTCTTCCAAATGGCATCAGTACTTGGTGTAGATCGTGAACTTGGTTTTAGTCTATCAACTGACAAGTACAATTGGGAGGAGAAACCACATTTTATTACTAAGCAATGTAATGAAGACATTGATTTTGGAGAAGGCATAAAAGATGTATATGCATTAAAAAATGCACAGGTAATTGTTAACCGTGGTGGAGATATTGAGATGGCTGCAAATGAATTTGGAAATGGACGTAGTGTTTATCTAAGTGGACTTCCATATAGCTTTGAAAATACACGTATATTATTCCGATCTATATTCTGGGCGGCTGGTAAAGAGAATGAAATGGAAAAATGGTATAGTGATAATATTAATGTTGACGTACATGCATATATGAATACTAAAAAATATTGTGTTGTAAATAATACATATACAAAACAGTCAACTACAATTTATAAAGGTGATGGAACATCATTTGAAATAGATTTACAAGAGAATGAAATCATATGGTTTAATATGTAGGATTCAAGGAATATAAACATATTTATAAATTTAGGCAGGTATTTATTTAATAAAGTAGATACCTGCTTTGTTTAATTAAAAAAGTGAATAGGTAATTATTATATTAATTTAGTTATGTTATGTAATTTATAAGAAATGCATAAAAAAATAATATATATCAAGTAATTAATGTAATAAATATATAAGATACTAAGATTTGGACATAAAAGAATAATATTTTTACATACAGACTAATGAAAAAAATTGTTAATATATATATGTTATTGGTAATAATAACTTAAATCTATAATTTTATTTGTATCGAGGGGTTAAAAAATTTACAGCATTCTAGAAGAAACTACAAAACTAAAGGAGAGTGAAAATCATGTACCAAAGAAAATTAGCTAAACGCATAGCTGCATTAGCTATGTCAATGATGATGATGGTTTTTTATGTTCCAATATCAGCAACAGAAGGCGAGGTAACAGCAGAACAACCAAAAGATATTACTATAGAGGAAGTAAGCGATAATCCTGTAGAAGAGCAGGTAGAGGAGCCAGAAGATTCATCTGTAGAACAACAGGTAAATCCAGTAGAAGGAGAGAAACAAGAAAATCCGGTTGAAGAATCAAAAGAGGACCCTAATGAAGGACAAGTAGTAAAGCAAGATGCAGAGCAACAGGAGAAACCACTAGAAGAAGCAGAGAATGAACAGAAGGAAACATCAGAAACACCAACAGATAGTCTTTATGAGCAAGATTATGATGGTGAATGTGAATTCTCAATACTTACAGGTGAGGGAACAACCGTAACTGAAAACGGTGTATTAAATTTCACTAACGCAGGGGATACAAGAATAATTGATACAAAATCAAGTGAAATTGCAGATGGTGAAATAGAGATTGTATTCACTGTTCCAGACGATACAATGGGACAATTTGGAGTTTTAGTTCGAAGTATAAATAAGGCTAATTGGCTTTTAATCGGAAATGATGGAACGGCTTGGGGGGTAAACAAGGCAGGTAAATGGGATTTTACCACTCAAGGAAAAACTTTCAGTAAAGATGAAATAGTCAAATTGCGTGTTAAGTATGAGGGAAAAAATATAATTATATGGGCGGCAAAAAAAGATGGTGACAATGGTTTTGAAGATTTTGGAACACCAGTATTGAATAAATCTTATGATTGGCTACCTATAAATAGTGGTTACCAAGGCTATAGGAAATGGTTTTCAAATGTAACGACAAAAGTTGAATATATGTATTCTGGCGGTATTGGAGCTATAAATGGAGAGCCCCAAGGGATCAAAGATGATACTATTATTGTTGCACAAGATCAAGCTGTAACACTTCCATCAACAGTAAAAGTCATCTATAATGATGGTGCCTTGATTGAAAAAAGTGTAACTTGGAATACTCAATCAGTAGATACATCAAAGCCTGGTACAGTACAAGTTAAAGGTACAATTGAAGGTATGTCTTTTGAGCCTACACTAAATGTACAAGTTAACTCTAGTATTGTTTCAGAAGTTACTCCAATAAAAGTTAACCTAGTTAAAGACAGCGTTGATAAAAGTCATCTACCTACAAAGGCATTTGTTAAGTTGAAGGTAGATGAAAATACAACAATAGATACAGTAGCTAATATAACAAGCTGGTCAGAACTTACTACAGAAAATGAAACTTTTACAGCTACTGGGGTACTTGATCAAAATACTGAAGATAATTCTTTTGCAACAGTTACAGCTACTGGAAAGATCATTGATAAATCTTCTTCAGTAAAATATACTCAAGAATATACTGCTCCAGAAGGTATTACATGGAATACAATAGATGGTTCAGGTAGATACGATATTGATAAAACCCAAGGGGAACTTACTATAATAAATGATGCAGATAGTAATTATAGTCTCGTAGAAAATGAATCACCAACTATGGGAAATGGTGAATTCAGTGTAACAATGAAAGCAACTGAGGTATCACAATATGGTATTTTGTTCAGAGCTATAAGTAATAGCCAGTATGCAGGAATAATATATAAAGGCGGAACAGATTGGGCAATAACAGGATTTAATAACTTAGAAAAATCATTCACTGGTCCAGAGATTGCTGAGAATACTAATGTAACAATTAAATGTAGATATATTGGAAACAAAGTAACTGTCATCATAAATGATAATGTATGTCTTGATGAGATAGTTACTGGTATAACCCTTGAAAAAGGTAAGGCAGGTTATGTAAACTACGGTACAGCAAAAACTCTAAAGGTAACTGAACTGATAAATGGTGAAGTTGGTACAATCATAAAGACAGCTATTCCTCAGATTACATATATACCAACATACAAAGTTCAAACATATCCACGTGTAATGCCATCTCTTCCATCAATTATGGATATCAAATACTATGGTGGTATAAGTGGCAGGTCACAGATAATATGGAATCATGTTCCTATTAAAGATATAGTTGCTAACACTACTCTACAAGTTAGCGGAACTATTGAAGGAGAGCTTTTTGAAAATCTAGCTGCCATAGAAGTGCTAAATGAAGAACCACGTTCCTACGAACTTGATTTTGAGAATAAAGAAACAGCAACAGATGGTTGGAAAATAGGCAAGGGGTCTGGTTCTATATCTGCAACAGATGACGGTAGACTTTTTATTGATGGACTTTCGGATCAAGGAGTTGCTTATTTCAAGCTAGATGATACTCCTGCTTTAAAAAACATGATATTTGAAGCAGACGTAGAATTTGTTCTAGCTACAGAAGATTCAGTATTCAGGGGCGGACCATTAATCAGATATATAGATTCCAATAACTGGGCAAACATTTCTCTAGATGTTGGAAAGCTAGTATGGAAAAACGGACAAGGCTATGGTTCATTTCCAGGTTCATTTTCTCCACAAAAGGGAAAAGTGTACCGAATGAAATTAAAAGCACATGAAGGTAATTTTTCCATATCCTTTGATGGAAATGAAATTGGTAAGCAATCAGTATCATCTCTTCCAGATGGCGAAGGATATATTGGTTTCCATAGTTGGGCAGGACAGTCTTTCATTATTGATAATGTAAAAGTAACAGAGATACCTCCTCTTGCTCCTCCAGCAATAGAAGAAAAAACAACTATAATATCTTCCGAAAAAATGGATGTTACAGTAGATGAGAATTTTCCAAGGGTATTAAGTTACAAATGGAAAGAGGATGGTTCAATACTCCATGGTGAAGATGAGCAACTGTTCATTATGGAAGTTAATGGTGAACAATATATCCCTACAGTTACATCAACAATCGCAGAAGATAAGTCTTCAATCATATATACAATGAAGGATTTTGGTAGTACAGGAATTGAACTTCAAGGAAAGATTAGTGTCATAGATAATAAACTAAGATTTGAAATCATCAACGTAATAGAGCCAGATGTTAAATTCCAAACTCTTAATATACCAAAACAAAGCTTAACATCAGTTAAAGCTTCTGAAAACGGTAAAATAGCATCTGTTATAACTACAGGTGATTGGAATAACATTATTGAGAAATTTTCATCAGTACAAGAGCAGACACTTGGAGTACAAGGAAAAACCTATGCTTTTATCAGCAATAATGATTTTGCAGTAAGT
Source organism: Vallitalea sediminicola (assembly GCF_054408565.1). Taxonomy (NCBI): domain Bacteria; kingdom Bacillati; phylum Bacillota; class Clostridia; order Lachnospirales; family Vallitaleaceae; genus Vallitalea; species Vallitalea sediminicola. The sequence goes on along the minus strand of NZ_BTPT01000029.1, from coordinate 61,087 downwards.
GTTGATTCAAATGTTACAACAGGTGGTTCAAGAATTTCTCTTTCAACAGATAACAGAGGTGCTGATAAGAAAACTGGAATAGGAGCAGGAGCTTGGACATATAGAGAAGAATTAGGAAAAGCCGATACAGGAGCAGACTATTTCCAAGAACATAAACCATGGGTGCAGATTGCTATTGCAAAAGATGAGAACAATGATAGTATCATTGACTGGCAGGATGCAGCGATATTGTATAGAAAAGATATGAAAATACCTTTTGGTGGAGAAGATATCAAGAATAATATTTCATATGTATCAATGAATATAGGATATACTCAAAATCCATTTTTAAAAGGTCTTGACATGGTTAAGAACATATATAATTATACTGATGGTTTCGGTCAGATAGTCCTTGAAAAAGGTTATCAGGCTGAAGGACATGACGATTCACATCCTGACTATGACCATTTTGGTATTAGACAAGGTGGTATCAAGGATTTTAATAAACTTATTGAATCAGGAAAAGATTATAATGCTAAGATTGGTATTCATATTAATGCGACAGAATATCATCCAGATGCATTTACATATCCACAAAATATTGTAAATCTTAATTCACCAGGCTGGGGTTGGTTAGATAAAGCCTATTATGTAGACCAAAGAAAAGACATAACTACTGGAGAATTATATAGGAGATTAGATTTATTGAAGAAGGCAGCTCCAGAGCTTAATTTTGTATATGTTGACGTATACACAGGTAATGACTGGAATGCGGCTCAACTAGGTGAAAAAGTCAATTCACTTGGATATATGCTTGGAACTGAGATGAATGGACCACTAGAACAATATGTTACATGGACTCATTGGGGAGGAGATGCAGCATATCCAAACAAAGGTAACAATTCACAGATTATGAGATTTATCAAATATAATACTCAAGATACCTTTGTAGGAGACCCTTTACTAAAAGGTAACAAACATTTATTACCTGGAGGCTGGGGTGATCAGCAGACAGTTCTAGGTAAAATGGGTACAGGAGTATTCTACAATAATGATTTACTTACTAAATATATGCAGCACTTTGAAATAATAAAAATGACATCTGACCAAGTTGATTTTACTGAAGGAGTAAAAGCTGTTCGTGAAGATAGTAATATCAACTATTATAAAGATGGTAGATTAATAGCTACAACTCCCGAAGATTCATATAATGATACCTATGTAGGTAAAACAAAATTATTCTTACCATGGGCACCTAATGCAGATGATGGCAACAAATCAACTAATATAGAAAAGATATATGCATGGACACCATTTGAAAATGATACAACTCAGTGGACACTTCCTTCTGAGTGGAGTGATAGTACTAAACTAAAACTTTACAAGCTTGATGATCTAGGAAGACTTTATGTTAAAGATATTGATGTAACTGAAGGGAAGATTACACTTTCACTGGAACAAAATATTCCTTATCTAGTAACACAAGAGGAATTACCAGAAAATAGGTTAGATACTTGGGGTGAAGGACAGCAGATTGTTGATCCTGGATTTGATTCAACAGGGTTTGTTAACGATAATGTAACAGGTGCTGGATGGACAAAAACAGGGGAAAATGTATCAATAGTAAAAGAAGTTGAAAACGCACATCAAGGCAGTCCACGTGGTGGTAATGATATTCTTAAGATAACAAATGGCGAAGGTGGTATCAGTCAAGTTATCAATGGACTTGTAGAAAGTAAAACATACTCTATATCCACTTGGATTCAGAATAATGATGAAAGAACAGTAACACTGAATGTTAATTGTGGCGGTAAGGATTACTCAACATTAATTACTAGAAGAGGTAAAGAAAGAAGTGGACAAGCTGTAAAATTCAAGGGTGACACATTCCTAAGAGCAAATGTAGAATTTACAGTTCCAAAAGGTGTATCATCAGCGAATGTTACAGTTAATGTTGCAGAAGGTAATGGAACAGTATGTATTGATGATTTTAGATGTTATGAAGAGCCTGGTGTGACTAGTGAACAAGGATATGTATTCTATGAAGATTTTGAGAATGTAGATGAAGGTATTTCACCTTTTGTACTTGCCTCAGGAAGAGGGAACTCTAATAGAAGCCATTTAGCTGAAAAAGATTTATATGGCCGTCAATTCATGAGTTGGGTCATTAACGGAAGATTTTCATTGAAATCCAATCAGCAAGATGGTGAAACAGGTGAGATGCTTATAACAGAAGACGGAGCATTTACACTAAAACCAAACACAACTTATGAACTAGGTTTGACCTATGCACTAGCTAGAGATGATATAAATTATACATTGAATATTAAACAACCTGATAAAACAGCAGTAGCTAATATTCCTCTATCAGTAACAGGCAGTTCAAATGCGATTGAACAAATAGACAGAGGTGTAGCTAAAAAAGTTAAGACAACATTTACAACTGGTGACAATACCGATGGATTGTATATGACTCTTGATAAACAACAAGGGAAAGAACAAATTATCTTAGATGATATATATATCAAAGAAGTAACTAATGATGCAGAGCCAAATCTAGCTTATGTAAACTTAAATACATCAGTTAATGAGATAAGTCTAGATATGGACTTCATACCATTCAATGTTACTGCTCTAATGAGTAATGGTGCTGATGTAGATATGAGTAAAGCAGTATTGACTTATGATATTTCAGATACAACGGTATTACAGATTAGTGATAACAAGATTAATCCATTGAAAAAAGGTACTGCTGATATTACAGTCAAAGTGACAGTTGGTGACAAAACAGTTAGTTCTAATACTGTGACTATTAAAGTTGGTGACTGTAAAGTAAATGAGTATTATTCAGTTGTCTTTTATAAAACAGCTGATGGTACAGAGATATATAACTCCGCCAATGTAGTCAGTGGTTCAACTATTACTCTACCAAGCAATCCATCAAGAAATGGTTATACATTCAAAGGATGGTATACTGACAAAAATCTGACAACAGCATTTGACGTAGATAATAAAATTTCATCAAACATTACCCTTTATGGAAAATGGCAGAGAAATAATACAGGAGTTTATTATCCATCTGATGAGACTACTGGATCAACAGAATCAACTGAGCCAAAGGTATCAGTAGAAAAACCTGTTGTAAAAACTGATTCTGATACAGGAGTAACCAAGATTTCACAAAGTTCATCACAGATAGCTACTGTAACACAAGGTACTGCAACAGCAAAAGTTACAAGTGATACAGCAGACACATTAATTAATCGTATCAAGAAATTGGAATCTGATTACAAAGAAGATGAAAGTACATCAATAATTGAGTTTAAAGCAGAATTACCAAAAGGTGTAAAGACTAAAAATATAAAAGAATCTAAAGTAGAATTCAAAAAATCTACAATTAATAAAATTGCAAAAGAAACAAAAGCAAAAGTATCTATAGAAACTCCAATAGCAGAGTTTACTTTTGACAATAACGCAATAGAAAGTATTGGCAATCAAGCTAAAGGTAATGATATTAAAATAAAAGCAAAAAGAATTGATAAGGCTCAAATACCAAATGCAGCAAAAGAAGTTGTTGGAGAACATCCAGTATATAGTTTTGATGTAATATCAAGCAACAAGAATATTTCTTCATTTAATGATGGTACAGTTACAATAAGTATTCCATATACATTGGATAAGAATCAGTCACCTGAAAATATTGTTATAAACTATATTGATGATACTGGGAAGTTAGTAGTAGTTAGAAATTGTATATATGATAATAAGACTGAAAAAGTAATATTTAAAACATCTCATTTATCTACATATGCAATAGGATATAATGACACTGAATTCGTAGATGTGTCTACAAACTGGGCAGAAGATTACATAAATTTTGTCGCTGCAAGAAAGCTGTTCAGTGGTACAGATACTAATAAGTTTAGCCCAAATACTACTATGACAAGAGGAATGTTCGTAACAGTTTTAGGGCGTCTAGAAGGTATTGATACTAGTATATATGCTGATTCATCATTCACAGATGTAGATTCTGCTGATTATTATGGAGCTTATGTAACATGGGCAAAAGATAAAGGTATAGTAGATGGTGTTGGAGATAATAGATTCGCACCAAATCAAAGAATAACACGTGAGCAAATGTCAGCAATACTAGTAAACTATGTAAAACAAACAAATAAGAAATTGAATAATATTAATGCAAGTAACTCTAAGTTCACTGATGATACAAGTATTAGTAGTTATGCCAAGAATGCAGTTATGCAAATGAAAAAATGGGGACTTATTGCTGGTAAGAAAGGCAATAAATTCGATCCTACAGGAAATGCAACGAGAGGTGAAGTAGCAAAAGTAATAACAGAGTTCATTAGTAACTCTATTAATAATTAAAAAATATGTAGTATAAAACCATCATAGTTTTATTAAAATATAGTCCCAAAGGATAGGCTAAGCTTACAGCCTATCCTTTGGGACTTATTTTGTTGAATAAAATAAATGGGTAATGATACAATATAAAAATGAATTTAAAATAGGTAAAACTTTTTTTAATAGCTATACGTCTATATAGTGTCAGACAATTTATGATACGTATCAGTGAGGAGCTTTATTCAATTATGAGAAAAAGGGATTTAGAAAAAATAGTTGCAAATTATATTATCGATAATAAAGAAAAATATTATAGATTGGCGTATAGCTATGTAAAAAATCCAGATGATACATTGGACATAGTACAAGAATCTATTTATAAAGCTCTTTCATCTATAAATAAACTAAAGAATCCTGATTATATTAATACTTGGTTCTATAGAATAGTAGTTAATACTTCTTTGGACCATATACGTAAACAGAAAAAGTTAGATGTAGTAGATGAAGTAACCCTAGAAAAATACAGTGATGGAATACATGATAATTACCAGAATGTAGACTTATTAAGAGCTCTAGATGATTTACCAGTAGATTATCGAAGTATTATAGTACTTAGATACTTTGAAGGGCTGAAGATTGAGGAAATAGCAAATGTGTTGAATGAAAATGTAAATACTATAAAAACCAGATTATACTCTGCACTTAAAAAATTAAGGATTAAGCTTGATGCTTAACTTTTAGGAGGTAAATTATGAGTGATAAAAAATTAGAAAAGCTAAAAAATGAATACATGAATATACCTGTATCAGACAAATTGGATTTTATAGTAAAGGATTCTATAAGAAAAGGAGTTAAGAAAAATATGAGAAAAAATAATATAATAAGATGGGTTGGAGCAGTAGCTGCTTCCTTAGCTATATTTGTAACAGTAATAAATTGTAGTGAATCATCTGCTAAAGCTTTATCAGATGTTCCAATTATAAGTAATCTAGTAAAAGTATTTACATTCAGAGAATATAAGGTCAATGAAGATAATCATGAAGCCAATATCAAGGTACCTTCCATTGATGGGTTGGAAAATGAAGAATTAGAACTTAGCTTAAATGAAAAATATACCCAAGAGGGTAAAGAACTATACAATAAATTCATGGATGAAATAAAAGATGAGGAGGAGTATAAAGGACCTTCAGCAGTGAACAGTGGATACAACGTGATAACTGATACTGATAAAATATTTGCTATAGAAAGATATATAGTTGAAATGAAAGGTTCATCTCGTGAAAAGATAAAATATGATACCATTGATAAAGAAAAAGAAATACTAATAACCCTACCATCACTATTCAAAGATGATTCATATATAGAAATAATCAGCAATAATATTAGAGAACAAATGGAACAACAAATGAAAACAGATGAGAATGTGACATATTTCTTTGCTGATAAAGAAACAGGTGAGACTGGTTATGATAAAATAGCTAGTGATCAGAACTTCTATATAGATGATAAAAATCAATTGGTTATTTCATTTGATGAATATGAAGTTGCTCCAGGATGTATGGGAGTAGTTAAGTTCGTAATCCCAACAGAGGTTATATCTGATATTTTAGTTGGAGATGAATATATTAAGTAGAGAAATAATGGGGCTGTCTAATAATACATTTGGAGAGATGGTCACAAATTTTGGAAGATAGACTAGGTTTATCACAACCTACTCTATCTTCCTGTTTATTTTTTTATATACTCATCAAAATTTTCTTGGAAATAGAAAGAATTTACATCTGCACGGATATGATGATGAACAAGTTGTTCTATCTTATCTGTTTTTCCATCAATGATATACTTTAGTATTAATTGATGTTCTTCCAATATTTCAGTAAGTTTTTCTTCTTTTAACATATTCAGTTTTCGATATCTTATATAATGAGCATTAAATTGTTGAATTATATCCCATAAAAACGTGCGTCCAGCCAATGTGAATAGAGTTTTGTGAAAAGCATCATCCAGATACATGAAATCGTTGAAGGAATCATGTTTTTTTATACAATCTTCCTGTTTTGTCAAGATGGTTTTCAATTCATGCAATCCTTTTAAAGGGATATTTAGAGATAATTCTTTAATGATTTCCTTTTCAAGTGTACTTCTAAGATATATAATCTGTTCTACAGATTCTAAATCGATGTATGAAACTATACTGCCTTTTTGAGGGTATATATCTACATATCCTTCCCCAGAAAGTTGTTTTAGAATATCACGAATGGGAGTTCTAGATATCCGAAAACGCTCAGATAGAGTTGTTTCACTAATTATTGTGCCTGGTTTTATTTCCATACACAATATTTCTTCTTTCAGTTGCTTTATAATTTCTTCCTTTTTTGATGCCATCTAAGTTCCAACTTTCTATATATGTTGAACCTATTGTTAAAATATTAACTAGTATACAAGTTAATTGTTTAACGATAAGTATTTTTAATTATATTACATCTACCAAGCAATAAGTGGTCTAATTATTAATCAATTAGAGGTTTTACCGATATATTCAAGTATACATAAAAATATATGATTGGTAAAGGAAAAAATGAAAAAAACACATTGACAAAAGGTATATGTTTATTATACTATTAAACTATAAGAACTTGTATACAAGATATTTTCCTAAGAAATAAACAGATTAAGATTATTTATTGAAACTTTTTAATAGCATTGAATACAAGGAGGAATACTATGCAGATGACATGGAGATGGTATGGAGAAGGAAATGACTCCATAACCTTAGACCATATTCGCCAGATTCCTGGAGTTACAGGAGCAGTTTGGTCTTTACATGATAAAGTGGCTGGTGAAGTATGGGAAACAGATAGAATCGAAGAAGTAGTAAGTCAAATAACTAGCAAGGGATTAAGCCCAGCAGTAGTTGAAAGTGTAAATGTTCATGATGATATAAAATTAGGTTTACCTAGCAGAGATAAGTATATTGATATTTACATTGATACTATCAAGAAACTATCCAAGGTAGGTGTCAAAGTTATATGTTATAATTTTATGCCTATATTTGATTGGACTAGAACGGAATTATACAAGGAATTGCCAGATGGTTCTAATGCTCTGTTCTATGAGAAGAATGCCATTAAAAACGATCCTAAAACAATGGCTCAGAAGATACTAGATGGAGCAGGAGAATTCACTATGCCTGGCTGGGAGCCAGAACGTATGGCAAAATTAGATGATTTATTTAAAGCTTATGAAGGAATGACAGAAGAGATTCTCTTTGATAATTTGAAGTATTTTCTTGAGCGTATCATTCCAGTATGTGAGGAATATGATGTGAAGATGGCTATTCATCCAGATGATCCACCATGGCCTATTTTTGGATTACCTCGTATTATTCGCAGTAGAGATCATATTAAGAGATTTCTTGAATTAGTAGACAGCCCTTATAATGGATTGACTCTATGTACGGGTTCTCTAGGACCTAACCAAGACAATGATATACCAGGTATTATTCGTGAATTCCATGACCGAATACATTTTGCACATATACGTAATGTCAAAGTCTATGAAAACGGAGATTTTATTGAAGTATCTCATAGAGGAAAAGACGGTAGTGTAGATATATATGAAGTGTTGAAGGCATATCATGATAATGATTTTGAAGGATACATTCGTCCTGACCATGGTAGACATCTATGGGGTGAGGAAAAAAATTGTAGACCTGGTTACGGATTATATGATAGAGCTCTAGGTGTCATGTATATGTTTGGTGTATGGGATAGTCTTGATAAGAGAAAGGAGGAGCTTGATGTTAAAGTTAAATAGAGAGAGCATAGAGAATAAATCAGCATGGGAAGCGATAGGTGTTGAATTACCAAAGTTTGATTACAATACTGTTTTAAGTAAAACAAAAGAAGAACCTAAGTGGGTACATTTCGGAGCTGGTAATATATTTAGAGGATTCATCGCTAATGCTAATCAAAAGTTACTTGACACAGGTAAAGCAGATACAGGAATAGTGGCTGTAGAATCCTTTGATTTTGAAGTAATGGACAAAGTATATGAGCCTTATGATAATCTAACATTATTAGTATTAATGAATGCTAACGGTGATTTTAACAAAAAAGTTATTGGTAGCATAGTTGAAGGAATAACAACAGATAAGAACAGGACTTCCGACAATGAAAGATTAGTCAGTATATTTGAGAATCCAAGCTTACAAATGGTAAGTTTCACTATAACTGAAAAGGGATATTCCTTAACAGATGCTTCTGGTAGTTTTATGACAGTTATACAAAAAGACATAGAAAATGGACCAGAAAATCCTCTTCATACTATGAGTATAATTACTTCATTAGCATATCGCAGATATCAAAAGGGTAAATTCCCAATGACATTCGTTAGTATGGATAATTGTTCTCATAATGGAGATAAATTAAAACAGGCAGTAATAACAATAGCAAAAGAATGGTTAGGAAAAGGTTTCGTTGAAGAAGGTTTCATCAATTATCTTGAAGATGAAAATAAAATAACATTCCCATTATCAATGATTGACAAAATAACTCCAAGACCATCAGAAACAGTAAAAGAAGCCTTATGTAATGAAGGAATAGAAGATATGGATGTAATTATTACATCAAAGAATTCTTATATGGCACCATTTGTCAATGCTGAAGTAAGCGAATATCTTGTTATAGAAGATAAGTTCACCAATGGCAGACCAATGCTTGAAGAAGCAGGAATCATATTTACTGATAGAGAAACAGTTAATAAAGTAGAAACTATGAAAGTAACAACGTGTCTTAATCCTTTACATACTGCATTGGCGGTATCAGGATGTTTACTTGGACATACTTTGATAGCTGATGAAATGAAAGATGAAATATTGAAAAAATTTGTTACAACTATTGGATATGAAGAAGGGTTAAAAGTTGTTGTTGACCCAGGAATCGTTAATCCAAAAGCCTTTTTGGATGAAGTAGTCAACGAAAGGTTTGCTAATCCTTTTATACCAGATACTCCTCAAAGGATTGCTACAGATACATCACAGAAAATGGGTATCAGATTTGGTGAAACAATAAAATCTTATGTAAAAAGAGATGACCTTAATCCAGAGGATTTAGTAGCTATTCCATTGGCTATTGCAACTTGGTGTAGATATCTATTAGGTGTTGATGATAACGGTAAGGAATTTGTTCTTAGTCCTGACCCATTGATTGATGATTTACAAGCCTTAGTAGAAGGAATTAAGCTAGGAGATACCACAGCAGATATTAGTGGTATTCTATCTAATAAAAAAATATTTGGTATTGATTTATATGAGGTTAATCTAGGTAAGAAGATTGAAGATATGTTTATGGAAATGATTCAAGGTACTGGAGCTATACGTAGTACATTACAAAAATATGTTGGTTAAGAGATAATAGAGATTAATGAAACTGAGACATGAGTATGTAGATGTCTCGGTTTTTTTATGTATTTTTTTATTAGGTCTATTACTATATCAACTACTTATTCTTGTTTTTTACTATACAACCATTATTGATATAAAAACTACTTAATCATAATAAAGTTGTAGATTTTTATGTAGAGATTAATTCATTAATGTGATGGATTAAAACATGATAATCTGATAAAATAAAGTCATATAATTTAGAATAAATACGAATAGGAGATAATAATATGGCACTAATTGAATGTAATTTTACTTCCAAAGTACTCGACTTAACGACTGAATTAATAGCTATTCTACCAGAAAAAAGTATAGGGTCCAATAAGAAATATCCAGTACTCTATCTATTACATGGCTTATCTGGAGGACATAAAGACTGGCAGAGAAGAACCATGATCGAAAATTATGTAAGAGATAAAGAATTGGTAATCATAATGCCAAATGTTCATAGAAGTTTTTACACAGATATGAAGAATGGTTATAAATACTTTACCTTCGTAAGTGAAGAACTCCCTGCTGTTGCTAGAGAATTCTTTCCTATCTCAGATAAAAGAGAAGATACATTTGTAGCAGGATTATCAATGGGTGGATTCGGTGCAATGAAACTTGCTCTTAATCATTCTGATAAATTCAGTAAAGCAGCTAGTCTATCAGGTGCATTAGGAATGCTTGGCAATATGGAAAAAATGGAGGAATACATTAAAACCAATAAAGATAACCCAGTACCAGATAATATTTCTTTTCAAATGGAGGAAGTAAGAAATATATTTGGGAGTTATGAAGAAATGAAAGATAGCTGCAATGACTTATTTTACGTTATGGATAAGAATATAGCTGAAGGCAAGGATATGCCAGACTTCTATCAATGCTGTGGTACAGAGGATTTCTTATATGAAGATAATATCAATTTTAGAGATTATGCTAAATCAAAAGGATTAAATCTTACCTATGAAGAATGTCCTGGTGAACATACATGGGATTTCTGGAATAAGATGATTGAACACGTTATTGAATGGTTAGATATTTAATAGATTATATAATGAGGATTAATAATAACTAATCAGGGGGAATTTTGATGAAGTCTTTACAAGAGTATGAAAATTTTTATAATGATAGGTTAAAACCTAAGTTAAATGATATTGAACAACAAAGAACTGCAATAAGAAGTAAGAGGAATAGAGCTTTGATTATCTATTTTTCCATAGCTGCAATATTAGCAATAATCATTATATCATCCACAAGATCACTCTTTGCAATATTCATTATATTTGGGTTGATTATTATTGGATTAATAATTGTTTCAAGTTTTAGTGGTAATTTCAATAAGATATTCAAGACAGAGATAATCAATGAAGTTATCAAGTTTTTTGGAGAAGACTTAACTTATACACCAAAAGAGCATATAACAGAAAGAGAATATAAACAATCCAATCTTTATGGAAGTTATGACAGATATAATGGAGAGGACTTGATTTCTGGAACTATATTTGTAACAGATGAAGATGAGAGAAATGGAAATGGCATTAATGTGAGGATGTCTGAACTACATACTGAAGATAGACATACTGATAGCGAAGGTAAAACACATTATTCAACTATATTCAAAGGAGTTTTTATGATAGTTGATTTTAATAAATCATTCAAGAGTTCAACATATGTACTGAAAGACAGTGGAATATTGAATTGCATAGGAGGAAAGTCAGGAACCAGTAGAGTCAAGCTTGAAGATGTAGAGTTTGAAAAAGAATTTGAAGTATACAGTGAAGATCAGATTGAAGCAAGATACATATTAACACCTAGCTTCATGGAAAAACTTAAAGGATTGAAAGATAAGACCAAAGGAGAAATGAGGATTGCTTTTAAAAACAATCAAATGTATTTAACAATATATACTTATGACAACCTACTAGAAGCAAGTCTTGGACAGTCGTTAGAAAGATTTGAAGATTTAACAATCTATTATGAACAATTGAATTTTTATTTTAACATTATAGAAGATTTGAGTCTTAATAATAATATATGGAATAAAGATTATTAATTAGTTATCCAAGGTATCATGGCAAGTTGATAATTAAGTCAGTGTAGAGTTATCTATACTAGAAAAGTTAAGGAGAGATGAAAATGGTTTATGCAGTTATTGGAGTTGTACTGATATTTTTAATTGGTATTATGATGTATAACAGTATTGTTAGAAAGAAGAATCAAATAAAAAATGCTTTTGCAGGGATTGATGTTCAACTAAAAAAACGTTATGATTTGATTCCTAATCTTGTAGCAACTGTTAAAGAGTATATGCAGCATGAAAAAGAGTTATTGACTCGTATTACAGAGTTAAGAACTAAGGCAAGTAGTCCTAATCTAAGTAATAATGAGAAATTACAATTAGACCAACAGACTAACTCAGCTATGAAAGAATTCAATGTAGCAGTGGAAAATTATCCAGACCTAAAAGCTAATACTAATTTTGTTAATCTACAAAGGACCCTTTTTGAAGTGGAAGAGCAGTTATCTGCGGCTAGAAGATTCTATAATTCAGCAGTAACTGATTATAATAATAGTATCATGACTTTCCCTAGTAATGTAATTGCTTCTATTGGTGGTTTTAAGAGTGAGGAAGTATTCAGCATTAGTAGTGAAGAGAGGGAAAATGTTAGTGTGAAGGATTTGTTTTGATAAGGGAATAAAAATGGAATTATAATGTCGTGTTATGGTGTGATTGAACTAAACGGTGCAATGAATTGATATTGTACTGTTTAGTTTTTTTGTTGTATTAATGTGGTTTAGAGCGATTGTTTGTGATTAGGAAAACGTGTCGTGTTAATGTCGTGTTGCATGATGTTATTATTAATTCAAGCAAAACATGTTTTTGGTAGTAATTAATACGTACGTTATTGAAGTATAAAATAATAAACAATTTAGGAGGTATCAACAATGCCACAATATACATCAAATATGGATTTGTATAAAGTAGATTTAGAAACAGATGGTAATTCCACATTTAACATTAAGACTATGTTAAATGATAATTGGGATAAGATTGATAGTAAATATGATGAACAGGAAGGGAGGATAAGAGGAAATAGTGAGGTTGTTAATGAAGTTAAAGAGGATGTAGGTGATAAGAGTGAGTTAAAGACTGAGGAAAAGAGTAGTTTGGTTGGGGCGGTTAATGAGGTTAGTACGGGTATGGCTGATATTGCGAAGTTAATAGATAAAAGTGTTTCAAATATTGTGTATTATGTAGATAATAATTATGGAAATGATTCCAATAATGGTTTAACAGAAAACACAGCTTTTAAAACTGTTGAAAAGGCTTTTGAGCTCATACCCTATTTTGCAATAAGAAAGTATACTATAAAAATAAAAGGAAACTATAATTCAAATATTAATTTAACAGGGTATAAAAATAATGGATATCTACCATTCATTATAGAACCTCTAACCCTCCATTCTGAAATTAATGGACAGCTTAACTTAAGAGCATTTAATAGTTCAGAAAGTAATGGTAGTGGCATAGTAATTAGAAATTTTACTTTAACTGAAACTTCATACTTTACAAATTGTAATTGTTTATACATAAACAATTGTATAATTAAGAAATGTATTTGTTTTACATTAACAAATTGTAGTGTAATATATTGCACATTCTTTAATTGTAATACTTGTATTAAAGCAAGGTATTTTAGTTCTATATATAGCAATTACAATCAGGGTACTGGTGAAGAGTATGGGCTTTATGCTGATATTAATTCTGTTATTGGAAAAAGAGGACCTCAACCAACAGGAAATATAGCAAATGAGTTTATTGGAATTGGGAGTGTTATCAAATAATGAAAAAGCTTAAAATTTATGATAAATATTTCAGAATGGATAATAGAATAATTGAAGTTGAAAGACTAGTAAAGACTTCAAGTTCAATAATAGGGATTACAGGGAGTAGAGAAATTTTTAGATTCAATGATATAAATAACTTTTCTATATTCTCCCTTGATAAAGGGGTTAAATGGGATATATCAGATGAAGATACTAAAAATTTACAGAAGGAAGAAATAATTAAGGAACTAGCAGAAGAAAAGTTAAGAAATATTCAAAAAAACAATGTTATTAGTGAAATAACAAAAGAATTAGCTAGTGTTAAATTAGATATTATTAAGATTAAAGGGAGTGAGGTATAATGAATTTTTGGAAAATGGCTTATAATATGAATTGTATAGACGCGGAACAATTAAAGGGGGCTGTAAAAACAGAAATTAATAAATTTGGAGAAATTACAGAAGAAGAATATAAAACTATTACTGGATTAGATTTTAGTGCGTCATAGGATACTTTTATGCATTAAAAATACAATTATCCATCATCATTATTTTCACCTTTATCACCATGATCTTCTTCTGAAGGTGAAAATATAAAATGAATATAATGTTTAAAAGTACCAAATATAGTTTTAGCTTCAGTATATGTATTGATTTTTTTGATCTTATCTAATTTAACAAGAGATAATACTTTATATATAATGAGAAGCATTAGAGCTAAATTTAATAATATTAATGGTGGTAAGTAACTTGTCATATTTATCACCTTTTTATATAAAAATTATATTTATAAGAGTATATGTCCAAATATACAAGCTTAGAACAACAAGCAAAATATGATATGCTTTCATCTTTGAAAATCAAGAAAAACAAAAAGCCTAAACCTCTTATATAACAAGGATTATAGGCTTTTACTTATCTCTAAAAATATTCTTAAATAGCTTTTGACTTTTATTGTTGTTTAATAAGCTTATAAACGTATTCAAGCTGAGTATCTATTTTTTTCATATAATCATCATAGGTCAACTCTACTGGATAATCAGGTTTAACCCCAGATGTAAGAGGTATATTTTTAACTGGTTCTTCGTGCATAACTAGTTGCTGCAATGGTATAGTCAGTTGTAATTTTGTATTTGGAAGATACCATGTAGGAAGAATACCTGCTGTTGTGCTATAGTAATTTCCAGAGGCTTCTTCCCCCACTAAATATCCTTTTTTCAACTCTTGAATTCTTTGAGGGAAGATAGATCCACAAGAAAATGACCCTCCGTCCACTAGAGCATATACATTACCTTTGAAATTATTTTCTTTCATAGGTTCAACTTTCTCTAACTCATAAGAATAAAGATCATCTTTTATAAGTTTAACTCCTTCTTCTGCCAATTGTTCTTCTGTCATTCCTTCAAGTTCTGATAGAGAATCTGTCATTTCTGTAAAACTTTCCATGCTTTGTTGACTTTCAGTTGTGAGCAAATCATTTCTTACCAAGTCATAATCTTTAATAGTTTCACTTAGTATAGCATTAAATGGTTCTGATTTTAAATATGCCAATATGTAATTTAGAAGTTCAAGATCTCCACCTAAATTTCCTCGTACGTCAAAGATTATATTTTTTATTTTATGGTAGTTAACATCTTCAAAGAATTTATCAACATATAATTTAAAACCATCGTAATCACTAGGAGCAAAAGTAAAAATTCTAAGAACAGCAGCATTTTTTTCTGGATAGAATTCTGCTTTTAACGGTTCTAGTGGATTACCATAAGAGTTTTTAATATAATTGGAATGTGCGAAAGTATATATTTTCTGTGTATCCACATCTTCAGATTTAATGATCACTGTTTTAATCTTATTATCCTTCATATTTTTAAATTTAATTGTATGTTTACCTGTATACTTAATCATTTGTGGATATAGAGAGTCAAGCATATCTTCTAGGATTTTATAGGTTAATCCATTTGTTCCAGTTTCAGTTCCAGTAGAATACATTAATTTGGATACGATATCAGGTACTTTATCGCCATTTATTTCTAGAATTTCAGAGCCTACAGGAATATAATTATTAATAAAATCACAATACATTTTTTTATTAATAAATTTAATTTTCAATGGTAGATATGATTTATCCTCGTTTGTATTTAATGAAAATCTCTCGCTTGACATGATAGATGTATGACCATCATTGATGGCATTGACAATATACGATAACTCATTGTAAAAATCACGAATGGTTGTTTTGTCATTTATCTTGGATTTGGCTTTTAAAAATAGTTCGTCTAGTTTTTCTTTTTTTACACTTTCATATAGATTACCATGATTCTTTTCTAATAGTTCTTCAAAAACTTGTAAATCTGCTAGGTATGCCTCTTTGCTATACTTTAGTTCTTCTCCATAAGCAGTTGTTGCCGTAAACGATAACATGCAGATGATGATAACACTACTGATTATTCTTTTCATTTGTTGTATCCTCCCTATTGACTTTTAATATGTTTTTTGTTTAGATTAATTTCGTATCTTTATAAGTATTACTTTATAAAGATGAGTTATGGAATCAATTACCATAATTATATAATAGATGATTAATCTTAATTATTTCTTAAATTTATCTGAACTTTTTCTTGTTTATCATAGTAATATTAAGTATATGGGATTGATTTTTACAAGCAAAATATGTTATACTTAAAAAAATTAAATAGAAACCTTCAGGGCAGGGTGTAATTCCCGACCGGCGGTAAAGTCCGCGAGTGAAAACTGACTTGGTGAAATTCCAAGACCGACAGTAAAGTCTGGATGAGAGAAGGAAATAACAAAAAAGTTTATTTGAAGACTTTTGTTATTAATTAGTCAATGTTAATTATATTTATTAATATTTCATTTGACTAACTCATGTATGAATATATAACCTTGGAGAATTTTTTCTTCAAGGTTTTTTGATGCATAACAATTAATTATATTTTATATGAATTAATTGTATGAAATTATAATTAATTATACATACATCAGTATTTAACAATAGATACTAACTATCATTTTATTATCTATTGCAAATCAAAAAAATCACTTCTCACATCAATCAACCTTGCAGATTTCTACTTACAATTAGTATAACCACGTAACATTATGTTACGAATACTTTGTATTAGGAGGTAGATAAATTGCAATGGAACAATTAAATCCCCAGGAACTAAAAAACAAAGAAAATACTTACAATGAACATATTAAGTACATGCAAAGAGCCATAGACCTATCTAAAAAAGGTATAGGATATGTTAACCCAAATCCACTTGTTGGAGCCGTTATCGTAAAAGACGACTTAATAATAGGTGAAGGCTATCATGAAAAAATAGGTCATAACCATGCTGAAATCAACGCTCTTAATAACTGCAAAAAAAGAACAAAAGGAGCCACTATGTACGTTACTCTTGAACCCTGTTCTCACTATGGTAAAACTCCACCTTGTGTTAACGCAATAATAAAAAGTGGAATAAAACAGGTAATAGTAGGTATGAAAGACCCTAATCCATTAGTATCTGGAAAAGGAATCAAAATACTTAGAGATAATAACATTTCAGTTACTTGTGGTATCTGCCAAGATGAGATACAAGAATTAAATAAAATATTTATTAAGTATATAACAACCCAAAAGCCCTACTGCATTATGAAAACAGCTATGACACTAGATGGAAAAATCGCTACTGTAACAGGCGATTCCAAATGGATAACTAGTGATAGATCAAGAGAATATGTACATGAAATAAGACATCAGGTTTCAGCAATAATGGTAGGTATAGGTACTGTTATAGTTGATAATCCATTATTAACAACTAGATTAACTAACCAAACAGGTGTTAATCCCATACGAATTATAGTTGATACAAAATGCCGGATTCCTCTACAGGCCAGAGTACTATCAGAAAAAGGAAAAACAATTATTGCAACAACTAATGATGCATCTATAGAAAAAATGAAAGCACTAGAAAAAATGGGTATCACTATCCTAATGATTGATAAAAAGAATAATAGAGTTGATATGAATAAGTTAATGACTATATTAGGGAAAATGGAAGTTGACAGTATTTTATTAGAAGGAGGGAGCGAGTTGAATTATAGTTGTCTAGAAGCAGGTATAATCGACGAAGTATATGCTTTTATTGCTCCAAAACTTATTGGGGGACAACAAGCGATAACACCAATAGGAGGAAAAGGGATTACACAGATAAAAGATGCATATACCCTAAAAGATATCCAATTAGAAAAAATAGGTGAGGATATATTAATCAAGGGAAAGGTTAATGGGGAGGGCTGCAAATGTTCACAGGGTTAATTAATGAAATCGGAGAGATAATTAAAATAGAAAATGGAAAACATTCAGCGAGACTAACTATAAAAGCCAATAATCTCTTTAATGATATTAGAGTAGGCGATAGTATTGCTGTAAATGGCGTTTGCTTAACGGTAACAACCTATAATAAAAATACCTTTACAGTTGATGTTATGCCTGAAACTATGTCATTGACCAATATAAAACATCTGCAAAATAAACACTCAGTTAATTTAGAACCTGCTTTAAGAGTAGGGGATAGGTTTGGTGGACATATTGTTACAGGACATATTGACAGTATAGGGACAATAAAAAGTCTATTGAAAGATGACAACGCAACAAGAGTAACTATTAATATTTCAAAAGACCTTAGAAAATATATTATCTATAAGGGTTCGGTTGCTGTAGATGGGATAAGTTTGACAGTTACTGATATTTCCACGGATAGTTTTCAAGTATCCATAATACCTTTAACCGGCATGGATACGACTATTCTAAAGAAGAAAATAGGTGATACAGTTAATATTGAATGCGATGTCATTGGAAAATACGTAGAAAGTATGTTGCATAATAACACAGATAAGAGTGAACCGTTAATAAATAAAGATTTTCTCAGGTCAAATGGGTTCATGTAATTAATGGTATAAGAAAAATTATATTTATACCGTAAGGTATTAATGGAAATTATATTAGATATCAAATATAGAAAATAAATAAATTTAGAGGTGAAAAGAATGAAATTCAATACTATTGAAGAAGCAATAGAAGATATTAAGCAAGGTAAAATGATAATTGTAGTAGATGATGAGAATAGAGAAAATGAGGGAGATTTATTTGTAGCAGCTGAGAAAATCACTCCTGAAATAATGAATTTTATGATAACGAATGCAAGAGGAATCGTATGTGTTCCTATGTTGGAAGAAAGACTTAATGAATTAAACATACCATTAATGGTTGATAAAAATACTGACTCCAAAAAAACTGCTTTTACTGTATCAGTAGATTATTATGAATCAACTACAGGAGTATCAGCTTACGAAAGATGTGAAACTGTTAATAAGTTAGTAGATAAAAATATAACTGGGGATAAGTTTACAAGACCTGGTCACATTTTTCCATTGATAGCCAGAGATAATGGTGTATTTGAAAGAAATGGTCATACAGAAGCTGCCGTAGATATAACCAGAATAGCAGATATGTATCCAGCAGGGGTTATATGTGAAATTGTAAATGAAGATGGAACTATGGCAAGGTTGCCACAATTAATGGAATTTGCACAGAAACATAATCTTAAAATAATATCAATAGAAGATCTGATCGAATATCGAAAACAACATGAAAAGATTATTGAAAGAAAAGCTATTGCTAAGTTACCAACAAAATATGGCAGTTTTCATCTATATGGATATATAAATAAAATAACAGGCGAAGAGCATATAGCATTGGTTAAGGGAAAAATAAATGATAGTGAACCTGTTCTAGTCAGAATACATTCAGAATGTCTAACCGGTGATGTATTAGGTTCTACTAGATGTGATTGTGGAGAACAACTTGATGAAGCCATGAAAAGAATAAGTAAGGAAGAAAAAGGTGTCATTATTTATATGAGACAAGAGGGCAGAGGAATTGGATTGGTTAATAAAATTATGGCTTACCAATTACAAGATGGAGGTCTAGACACAGTAGATGCCAATCTTGCTCTGGGATTCAAAGATGATTTAAGAGAATATAGTGTCAGTGCTCAGATATTAAAAGATCTTGGTATAGATAAAGTAAGATTGATGACTAATAATCCTGATAAAATCAATGGTATAGAGAAATATAATATTCATGTTGTGGAGAGGATGCCAATAGAGATTACATATAACAAGAATAATGTCCATTATTTAAAGGTGAAAAAACAAAAGATGGGACATATATTAAATTTATAGTTTTTATTAGTATTCGAGGTTCTATAGCAAGTGTTTAATTCAATTTATCTAAAAAATATATATTCAGAAAGGAATAGAATTGATATGATTACATACGAAGGTAAATTAATAGGAGAAGGTCTGAAATTTGGTATTGTGGTAGGTAGGTTCAATGAATTTATATCTAGTAAATTATTGGAAGGTGCAATTGATTCACTAACAAGACATGGGGTATCTAATGAAGATATTTCAATTGCATGGGCACCAGGAGCATTTGAGATACCATTAATAGCTAAGAGGATGGCTAAAACCAATAAGTACGATGGTGTTATTTGCCTAGGAGCTGTTATAAGGGGAGCTACAGCACATTTTGATTTTGTGGCAAGTGAAGTATCTAAGGGGATTGCTAATGTTTCACTTAGCACTGAGGTACCTATCATATTTGGAGTATTGACAACTGATACAATTGAGCAGGCTATTGAAAGAGCAGGAACAAAAGCAGGGAATAAGGGATTTGAAGCTGGTATGACAGCAATAGAAATGTCTAATCTGCTTCATAACATTAACTAATAGAAGTTATAGATAAAAAGGATATTCAAAAAACTTAATGCTTTTTGAATACCCTTTTTGTTAATTTATGTACTTTTGGTTATTCATAGTCAAAATTCAATGATTTGAATTCAATTGGGCTAGATAAAATAATAAGCGTTTCTGTACTCCCATATTGTTGTATTTTGCCAATTAAATATTCTAGGTCAGATGTGTTTTGACATAATACCTTAATCGTCATGGAGTATTTTCCAGTTACATGATGACATTCAATAATTTTTTTGTTCTCTTGAACTAGTGCTAAGAACTCTTTTCTTTTAGCGGATTTAATTGAAATGTTTATAATAGCTGTTACTGTTTTTCCTAATTTCTTTGGATTAACAATAGCTCTATAGCCAACGATTATGCCACTCTTTTCTAGTTTTCTTACCCTTTCAGCAACAGCAGGTGGAGTTAGTGAAACTTTTTCTGCTAATACTTTCATGGGCATTCTTCCGTCATCTTGCAAATATCTAATAATATCGTAGTCGGTTGAATCCATTTCATCCCTCCTATAAAATAATTATATTTTAACAAGGAAATTATAAATTACAGATTTTCTACTAAAATAACAATTTTTTTTTAATTGAAATATATATTTTTATAACTTAATTGATATTAAATATAGAGTTTAAAATATAAAGCTAATCCCCTTGTTTCAATATGTTTGCAAAAGTCTGACCTTTTCTTTTGCAGGATAAACATAGTCTACTTTTCTATTATAACAGAAAAATTAAAATAAATCATTAACATACTTCGATTTAAAAAGATAAAATTTTTTATTTTTAAAAGATAATAAGTCTAATTAAGTAGATATATTTTACTTAAATAAAAAAACAAAATATGGTTAATAACTTAATTAAATAAAGCAAATAATAAAATTGATATATTAACCAAGCAATTTAATTCATGATATACACAAAAAATAAATATAATGTTAATATACGAATAGAGAGAGTTATATTCAATCAAGGACTATAATTATACCCTGTAATTTGCTTAAATAATACATAAGTTTTTAACTTCAAAAAGAGAGTCGCAAATTAAAAATTACTAATTTATTTTCTCTTTTTGTAGCTAAAATATGATCTGATTGAACTGTTTTCATAATATTAGTTCAATAATGGATAATAGGTATCGAAAATTTTATTTAAGATTGGGAGGCATAAGTATATGTCAGAAAAAACGCTTAATCCTTTTAAGATTGCACAGAAACAGTTAAAAGAAGCATGCGATGCACTAGGAGAAGAAGATGCAGTATACGAGTTATTAAGTCAGCCTGAAAAAGTTTTAGAGGTTACTATTCCTGTAAAAATGGATGATGGAACAACAAAACTATTTACTGGATATCGTGTTCAACATAACGATGCATCTGGTCCTACTAAAGGCGGTATTCGTTTTCATCCTGGAGTAACAAAAGATGAAGTTAAAGCGTTAGCTACTTGGATGACTTTCAAATGTGGGGTTGTAGGTTTACCATATGGTGGCGCAAAAGGCGGAGTTATCGTTGATCCTACAGTACTTTCAAAAAGAGAACTTGAAAGATTATCAAGAGGATATGTAAGAGCTATAGCTCCAATAATTGGAGAAAGAAGAGATATTCCAGCACCAGATGTTAATACTAATGGTCAAACAATGGCATGGATGGTTGATGAATATTCAAGCTTAAGAGGTGTTGGTCAAACATTACCAGCTTCATTTACAGGAAAACCTGTTGAATTTGGTGGATGTCTAGCAAGAACAGAAGCTACTGGTTATGGCGTTATGCTTATGATGAGAGAAGCTGCTAAACACAAAGGTATGAACATAAAAGATATGAAAATTGCAGTTCAAGGGTTTGGAAATGTTGGAAGCTACGCTGCAATGTATGCTCAAGCTTTTGGAGCTAAAGTAGTTGCTGTATCAGATGTTTCATGTTGCTTATATAATGAAGATGGTTTAGATGTTAATGATATTATGAAATATACAACAGAAAATAAATTGATCACTGGATATACTGGTGAATGTGAAGAATTAGAGAGAGAAAGAATATTTGGAATAGAATGTGATGGTTTTGCGCCATGTGCACTTGAGAATTCAATTACAAGTAGCACCGCCAAAGAAATCAAAGCTAAGATTATAGCTGAAGGTGCTAATGGTCCAACAACTCCAGAAGCAGAAGATTATTTGTTAGAAAAAGGAATATTTATAATACCTGACATACTAGCTAACTCTGGTGGAGTTATTGTTTCATATTTTGAGTGGGTTCAGAACCTACATAATTACTATTGGCGTTTTGACGAAGTACAAGAAAAACAAGAAGTAAAAATGGTAGATGCTTTTGTTAAAGTTGTAAATGTTATGGAAGAAAGAAAAGTTGATATGAGAAAAGCTGCTTATTTAGTAGCTATAAAGAGCCTTGCAATGCCAATGAGGCTTAGAGGTTGGTTCTAATAATTAACTAAGGAACGATGTAGCAATGGTTTATGCATTAACTGTTCTGAGGACACGTTAAAATATGAATTCATCTAATGAAAAGTATTAGTTTAATACCCTAGATAATTGTACTCATAGATTGATTGATGAAGAATTATTTGAACCGTTCCATAGTTAAATTTTAGTAATAGATATAGTCTTCCTTAAAATTAACTACTAATAACTGTGACTAATACTTACTTTATAAATAGTATTATAATTAGTAGTAAACGAGTAAAAGCACCAAGACGTAACTTAGTGCTTTTGCTCGTTTTTATTTGCAATCATTTAAGTGACTTAACACTTTTATTATATAATAAGGATTAATTTTAAAAAAATGTTATTAGTTACATAGTGGTATTAGTTAAGAGCGCTGTTCAAAGCATGAACTAGTGTTTCTTCACTAAAATCTTTTACATGTTTTTCATATACTTTACCATCTTTAGTAATAACTGCTGAAGGGAATTCTTTTATGCCTAATCTATCTGAAATCCCAGTTGATTTATATACGTCTACTCTGTTAACAGCTATTTTATCACCAAAAAAGTTTTCGATTTTTTCTATATCTGTCAAGAATTCTCTTGAATCATTATCAATGGCGTTGTAAATATAAGTTAAACCAGGTTTTTCTTTTTGCATTATGACAGTATTGAATGCTTCGTTTTCTGCTATGTATTTCTCTGCTGCAAAACCAGCAATCGCTCCGTCACCAACAGCTGTTGCTACTTGTTTTAACCATTTTTCTCTAACATCTCCACAAGCGAAAACACCTTCAATATTTGTCTGCATTTTATCATTTGTAAGAATGTAACCTTGTTTAGTAAGATTTATCTGTTCTTTAAAAATCTCAGTGTTAGGTATATAACCAATGAATTCAAAACAATTATCACATTTTACTGGTACATTTTCACCTGTCTTAAGATTTTTAAGTACTACAGTGTCAAGATGTTCATCACCTTCAAAAGAATCTGTAATAGTATTCCAGATAAATTCCATTTTAGGATTTTTTAGAGCAGCTTCTTTAGCTATTTCATTACAATCCATGATTCCTTCATCATGCATAACTGATACAATAACTTTATTAGCGAATTTAGTTAAGAACATTCCTTCTTCTATAGCAGCGTCACCGCTACCTATAACAACTACGTCTTTACCAGTATTAGCAGCGGCGTCACATGTAGCACAGAAGGAAATACCTTTATCGAACAAGTAATTTTCTTCGTTTTTTGCTTTTGTTACTCTTGGACGACCACCTGTAGCAAGAACAACTGATTTTGCGATGAATTTATTTCTAAATGTTTCAACAACTTTTTCTTCACCTTCAAGACTTACACTCTTAACATCAGTTAACTTGAATTTTACACCCATTTTTTCAGCTTGTTTTTTCATCTGATTAGTGATTTCCTCACCTTTAGGGCTGTTTGGAAATCCAGGGTAGTTTTCTATTTCATTAGTATAAGTAGCGAGTCCTCCTACTAAAGCTTTTTCTATAAGAAGAGTACTTAGTCTAGCTCTAGCTGAATAAATCGCAGCAGTAAGACCAGCTGCTCCACCGCCAATAACAACAACATCATAATTTTCAATACGTTTTTCTCTTGGCATGACCAATCCTCCATTTAATTTGATGTAACTAAAATTAAAGTTAATATTAATAAGGAAACAAACGTTTAGCCTATTATTAATAAGGAAACAAACGTTTAAGCCTATTATTAATAAGGAAACAAACGTTGAAACATAAGTTCAAGTAACTGATTAGAAAAAATCTAAAACCCACAGATTTTTCCTAATCAGAACATGAACTAAAATGTTTAAGCCGTTTGTTACATAAAATATTTTACAAGTAATTTACTGCCGACAATGGCGCCGAAGAACATGGCAATTGCGAAGACCCAGCCTGATAGTGATAGTGAGGCTATTCCGCTGAATAGTGCACCGATGTTACATCCGTATGCAATTCTAGCACCGTATCCCATTAGTAAGCCACCAATAACTGCGGCGAATACTTGTTTCTTTGATTTGATTTTTTTGAATTTAAATTGTGATGCGAGTAGTGTTGCAAGTAATGCACCAAATATGATACCAAGATTTCTCATAGTACCTGGATCATTTAGGAATCCATTATTTAGTGTAGATTGAGCTCCATCACTACTGAAGTAATACCATTTATCTACGCTGCCACCAACTGCTTCATATATCCATGCGCCCCAATTTGCAAATACACCAGATACACCCCAAGGGTTACCAGAAGTAGCTAAGGTCACAATTTGGAATAATGATAGTAAGATAGCACCTGTTACATAAGGCCACGCATCTTTTAACCACTTTTTATAGAATTCATTTTTACTTACTTTATTAAAATATTCTTTAAACGAACTCAAAATGACACCTCCGTATAAGGCATTAATTTTTATTTAACGATTAGTGAGTTTTTTCAATGATTACTTCCCACTCGCCGTCGTCTACTTCTTCAACTTCAACGTTATGTCCATCTTTACGTGCCCATTCAGGAACATTTTTCATAGCACAACTATGGTCTATTTGAATAATAAGAATATCACCAACAGCTAATTCTTTTAATTTATTTTGACCTTTTACTAAAGGTACTGGACAAGCTTCTCCTAAACAATCTATTACAACTTCATTCATAATAATATCCTCCTATTTAAATTTTATAGTTTAATTTTTAACAATAGAGATTATTTCTATTTAATTTGAATTTTTTTATGAGACGTTAAATTAACTATCTGCTTTTGCTTTTTCATATTTAACTGCTGCAATATATAGGAACAATATGATCAGTAATTGGATGATTATAGCGCCTAACCAGCCGAACACATCAGGAAGAAAGACTGCCTTACCTTTACTTATAACATTCAGTTTCCACCATCCAAAATCATGTGCGCCCCAAAATGAGCCGATAACAAAAAATACTAGTGATAGTAATTGCATCCAGAAGCCTTCACCTACACGCATTAGTGTACCAGAAGCACAACCTCCTGCAATAACCATACCAATACCGAATAGAAATGCTCCAATAACAGTAGCAAGACTAATTGGTACTACATATCCCATTCCTGGAATTGGAAGACCGTTTTTGAAATAACCATATTTGATTGCTGTAAAGCCTATAGTCGTAACAGCAAATGCTATTAAGACAGCACGTGTAAGAGTTGTACTACCTGTTAAATAAGGGTCACGCATAGAGGCTGTAAAGCAAAATCTTGCTTTCTGCAAGATAAAACCAAATAATATTCCAGTCATCCAGAATAATAATGTGTTATTAGTTTTGAGGCCTAATAAAACACCAATAACAGCAATAAAAATTAAAACAAGAATACCGATAGGTATCTGATTCTTCTTAGGTTTTCTTCTTCTTGATCCTGCACGAGAAGATGAACTTCTCCTAATTGTAGAAGTTGTTCCATTTTCGCTCATGGTAAACACTCCTTAATGATTATTGTATAATTTCATTGAAGTGACATACTTGATTCACTTATAATTAATCCGAAAAAGTAATTATTATTACTCTTCATGAATTAATTTCACTTACAAGAAAAGTTTCATTTGCGCATATAGTACTGTTCTATTCCATATGCTTGTAGTAGAACTTTCTTGTATCATAAGAAAGATTTAATAAGATTGTTGAGTTTTTAACAATTTCCCAATTCCTATGATATCACAGAATTAATAAAATCGAATATATACTTTGCTAATACTGTATTAATTATTTTGATAGCATAATATTTAATAAATAATTCTATATATGCTAAAATAAAGTATAAAATATATATAGTAGAACCGTATTGTATTTATAAGATTTAAAATTTTATTGCAATTTTTTCTCGTTTGTTTTATAGTTATGCATATAGAAGATAGTTAATTTGATAACAAAGTTTGGAGGGATAATATGCATTTAGAATCCTTAAAGTATTTTAAAGATGTGGCATCTGAAAAAAGTATTTCAAAAGTTGCAAAAAAATCACATATATCTCAATCAGCCCTTAGCCAGCTTATACAAAAACTTGAAGAAGACTTTGGTTATAAACTGTTAAACAGAAGTAACAAGGGTGTTGAACTCACTGATATGGGAGAAATAGTCTTAAAATACTCTATTAATATTATCAGAAACTATGAGACTATGGTGGAAGAACTAGAAACCACCCTAAAACAGTATAACAAAGTAAGGATAAATGGTACTTGGGCGTTAGTTACATATTCTTTACCGTGTGTTATATATAAGATAAAGAAGAAATATCCAAACCATCAATACGAACTTATTGCCAGTACGAAGGAAGATACAGTTACGGATGTTCAGAATGATATTTGTAATTTTGGCATTGTTAATGGTAATATTAATAAAGAACATGATTTGTTTACGCATTCAATCGGAAAAGAGAAAATTGTTCTGATAGCACCGAGTAAATACAACATTCCTGACAAAATTAAACTAGAGGATTTAACAAAATACGATATGATAATGTGCAATAGTAATAATCATATTAGTCATAACTTGAAAAAAGAATTAAAAAATATAAATAAAGATCTCGACGATTTGAATATAATATTTAATGTAGCTACGGACGGAGCTGTGAAATTAGCGGTAAGTAATGGATACGGGCTTGCTTTTGTTCCGTATGAGTCCATAAAACATGAGTTGTATGAAAAAACAGTTAAAGTAATTGAAATAGAAGATGTAAGTCTGGATGACGAAATATTTCTAATAAGTAAAAAATTCAACAAGCTCACTAAAGCTCAAAAACAATCAATTGAGTATTTTATGGAAATAGGTCAAAAGAGCTTTTGCTAATTCCTAGTTACAGTAATTTCCCAAACACCGTTAAAAACCTCGTCACACGTAAAGGTACAAGTTGATTTATTAAAATATTCTTTTATTGATTCTACGACACAACTGTGATCTGTAACTAACATAAAAGATTCTCCAGAGCTTAAGGTTTTAAATTCCTTTTTAGCTTTTAATAAGGGTATTGGACAGAAATCCCCAAAACAATCAATTTTATTCATTGTCGAACTCCTTTACTTGTGTTTTTTCAGGTTGATATGTTAATAATTATATCATAACTGTGGATAAACTAAAATACAAGGGACGTTTATACTAAAAAATAACAAAATATATAAAAGATAGGTTTAATTACGTTAATAGCTAACTAGAGGTGGTTACAATTGAAGATACCTTTTAACAAACCTTATTATACTAATAAGGCGATAGAATATGTAGAACAAGCAATAGAGAGTGGTAATATTGGTGCAGATGGTTATTTTACTGGTAAATGTAAAAAACTATTAGAAAATAAATTAGGAGCAAAAAATATATTATTGACCACTTCTTGTACTCATGCCCTTGAATTGGCAATGAAATTGATTGATATAAAAAAAGACGAAGAGGTTATTATGCCATCTTATACTTTTCCTTCTACAGCTAATAGTGTTTTAGTTAATGGAGGAAAAATTGTATTTACTGAAATTAATCATGATAATCTATGTATAGATACATCTAAGATAGAAGAAAAAATAACCCAGTCTACAAAAGCAATAATAGTAGTTCATTATGGAGGTAATCCCTGTGATATGGACAAAGTGATGAATATTGCTCATAAACATGATCTTTATGTTATAGAAGATGCTGCACAAGGATTATTTAGTACCTATAAAGGAAGGCAACTTGGAACAATAGGACACTTTGGATGTTTTAGTTTTCATGAAACCAAAAATGTTTCATCTGGCGAAGGTGGGGCCATTGTCATTAACAGTGATGATGAACGATTAATTAGAAGAGCTGATTATATTAGGCAAAAAGGAACGAATCGAATAGATTTCAACAATAAAAACGTAGAGTTTTATCAATGGGTGGATATTGGCTCTAGCTATTGTCCATCAGAATTATTGATGGCATATCTTTACTCACAACTAGAAAATGTTGATGTTATTCACAGAAAAAGGCTTAAAATATTTAATGGATACGTTAAAATATTAGATAATATAAAATCAGATAAAATTCATTTTTATTCTAAAGGAAATGAGTCAGAAGCTTTTAATGCTCATATCTTCTATATTATATTTAAGAATAAAACTTATGCAGATGGATTTATGAATATGCTGAAAGATAATGATATCATGGCATATAGACATTTTGTCCCACTACACTTAAGTACAATGGGGTTGGCTCTAGGATATGAAGAAGACGATTTCCCATATGAACGGGATATATACAGAAATCTAGTAAGATTGCCTATATATGCTGATATGACAGAAGAACAATTGTCCAAGCTGGAACAAACAATTAGTAAAGCTATTATTCAAATATAATGTTAAGAAAGGAATCAACATGATTTCAATAATAATTCCTGTATACAATAGTGGAAAAACCATACTAAAAGTTTGTGAAAAAATTATCAAAACAATGATGGATAATGACATGGATTATGAAATCATCATAGTAGATGATTATAGCATAGATGATAGTTATGAAATAATGAGAGGCTTATATGAAAAATACAATCACATATCTTGTATAAAACTAAAACATAATTATGGACAACAAAACGCTTTATTATGCGGACTTAGACATGGAAATGGAGATTATTATGTTACAATAGATGACGATCTACAAAATAGCCCCAAGGATATTATGATTCTTTTTAATGAATTAAAACAAGGTTATGATGTAGTCTATGGTATACCAGATAGTAAAGTTCATAAGAATTATAGAGGGTTTGGTACTGTATTAAAAGAATTAATGTTCAACATAATTCTTCATAAACCAAAAAACATTAAACTGACTTCTTTTCGCATTATGAAAAAAAATATTGTAGGAAAAGTTGTCCAAGAAGAATTACCCTATGTTTATATATCGGCATCTATACTTAAGCATACCAAAAACATAGGTAATGTACATGTTCCCTACTATACTAGAATTTATGGGGAATCTAATTATAACTTTAGAAAATTATATAAGTTATTCATGAATATATTAATATATTATAGCCGAATTAATATATTCAATAAACGCAGGAAGAATACGCCGCAATATATTATTGAAGAAGTGTTGAAAATGGATTAACGAGTACAAGACCTACTAACGAAAGGATAAGAATTATGAAGTTAATGATACTAGGGGCATCAGGTGCTCAGCTAAATGCTATCAAAAGAGCAAAAGAACTGGGAAATAAAGTAGTAGTAACTGATTACTGTACGAATTCACCGGGAAAACTTATTGCAGATGAATGTGGATTAGCAAGTACTTTTGATTTTGAAGAAACCATGAAAGTTGCTATAGATACTAAGATAAAGGGCATTATGACTACAGGAACAGATCAACCTGTATATATTGTGAACAAGGTAGCTGATGAACTTGGATTACCAAAATTTTTATCTGTAGATACTGCTTATGCAGTGACCAATAAACGAGTTATGAAAGAAAAATTCTTAGAAGCAGGTATACCTACTCCTGATTATAGAATCATAAAAAAAGACTTCAAGGATAGTCAGTTAGAGGGATTAAAATTCCCTGTAGTGGTAAAACCTTTTGATTCTCAAGGACAAAGAGGTATATTCAAATTAAATACAGTTGAGGATGTTAGACTTCATTTTGATGATGTTATCAAACATTCCAGAGAAGAGTCTATTTTAGTGGAGAGTTATTATAAAAATGACGAAATAACTATTAGCGGATGGGTTAGAAATGGACAAGCAAAAGTGTTGACAATCACTGATCGTGTAACTTTTGATAATGATAAATATATAGGAATATGTTCATCTCATGAATTTCCATCTAAGCACTATAAACAGTATAAAGATGAATTTATTCAATTGACGGAGAAGATAGTAGATGTCTTTAAAATTGGTGAAGGACCAATATACTTTCAACTATTCGTTGGTGATGAAGGAATAAAGGTTAATGAAATAGCTTGTAGAATCGGTGGTGCATATGAAGACGAATTCATACCACTTATTACAGGAGTAGATATCTTGAAAATGGTCATAGATTCTTCTATGGGGCAAGATATTGATTACCTCCCTCTTGATGATTATGATATTGAAAACAACAAAAACTATTTGACCGTACAATTATTCTTTGCAAACTCTGGCACAGTAGAATCAATAACAAATAGAGATGAAATCAATCGCCTAGAAGGTGTTTATAATATGAACTATAACTACAAAGAAAAAGATTTCATAAAACCAATAGAAAATGCATCAGTTCGTGCAGGATACGTAATAGTAACAGGCAACTCCAATCAAGATATCCAGAAAAAAGTTGACAACTTATATAAAAAAATGTTGATGCTTGATAAGCAAGGGAATAATTTAATTATAAACCGAGATTATTATAAACGTTATACTGATTAATATTGACTTTTTCTGACTTACTTGTACTATATATCAAATAAAAACTTTAATAAATACTAAGTATAGAAAGGATGACATACTAATGAAAGTGAAATCAACATTATTATCAACAATCTTAGTTATTATGTTATTAATGACAGCATGTGGAAAAAAACATGATAATACCGTTAAGATTGCCCAGCAATACGGTCTAGCTTATGCTCCTATTCAGATTATGAAGGAAAAAGGTTTCCTAGAAGAGGCTCTTCCTGATAGTAAGATAGAATGGGTAAAACTGTCTAATACAGTAGCTATTCGTGAAGCGGTTCTTGCAGATGATCTGGATGTAGGATTTATGGGAATTCCACCTTTCCTCATAGCTCTTGATAATGGTATGAAATGGAAAATGATGACAGGTCTTTCTAGTTGTCCCATTGGTCTAGTTACATATGATGCTGATATAAAAAATCTTAAAGATTTTACAATAAAAGATAAAATAGCTCTTCCACAACCTGGAAGTATACAACATATATTACTTGCTATGGCTTGTGAGAGAGAACTTGGTAAAGCTGATGCTCTTGACAATCAATTAGTTTCTATGAAACATCCAGATGGATTCCAAGCACTTACTGCAAAACAAGATATAAAAGCACATTTTACTTCCCCACCCTATTTATTTGAAGAATTAGCCAATGAAGAGAATCATATGGTTATAACTGGTGAAGAAGCTATGGGTAGTGAATTTACTTTCATAGCAGGTGCTTGTACTGAGGATTTTTATAATAATGACAAAGAGGAATACTCTGCACTAATTGAAGCTATTAATAAATCAATAGATTTCATGATTAATAATGAAGATGAAACTATGGATGTTTTATCAGAGTTATATCAGATGGATAAAGAGAAGTTGAAAGGTTATCTTAATTACGAAGGTATGAAATACGCTACGGAGATTCAAGGTGTTGATAAATTTGTAGACTTCATGGTAAGAAATGACTATCTTAATAAATCCTATAAAAGTGAAGAGGTCATATGGGAATGAAAAAAAAATATATACATCGATTTTTATGGATAGGATTTTTCATAATCATATGGGAAGTCACGTATTATTCTAACGTATATGATAGACAGATATTCCCTTCAATTGAGCAAATTATTAAATCATTGGGTGTAAGCATTACTAAAGGTGATTTATTAATACAGGTAGGATTTTCTTTCATTATTATTCTAAAAGGATTAGTTATAGGTATTGTCCTAGCTGTATTATTAAGTTTCTTTGATTACTTTTTCAAAAATTTCAGTAGTCTGTTAGATACGATTATTGGCATACTCCACCCTCTTCCGGGGATAGCTTTACTTCCATTAGTCATCATTTGGTTTGGTGTTGGCGAAAAAGCGATTCTTGTGATTATAGTACATTCTGTTTTATGGCCAATGACTATCAATATGAAAACAGGGTTTAGGTCTGTGGATAGTGAATATATAGAAGTTGCTAAGAATCTTGGTATGAATATTTGGCAGATTTTTTATTATGTTTTAATACCTCTTAGC
Source organism: Vallitalea sediminicola (assembly GCF_054408565.1). NCBI lineage: Bacteria > Bacillati > Bacillota > Clostridia > Lachnospirales > Vallitaleaceae > Vallitalea > Vallitalea sediminicola. Next base: position 28,321 of record NZ_BTPT01000029.1, on the reverse strand, counting down.
CTGCTTCATATAGTATCTGGATTAAAGATTGGTTGGTCTAGAGCATGGAGAGCCCTTATCAGTTCTGAAATGATATTTGGAGCAATTGGACCCTTTGGCGGTTTAGGCTGGTTTATTTTTGAAAAACGAGTATATATGGATACGCCTGGAATGTATGCTGGTCTAGTTGTCATAATTATTATTGGTATGATTATGGAAGATTTAATCTTTGGTAAAATGGAAAAGAAATGTGGAGAACTATTATCATAAAATATTTATCTTATAGATTTTCACTTTCCAATCATATTCCATCATGTATCTAGGTATCCTTATACCATATAAAGAGTTGCTGAACTCATGAATAAGGGTACAATTTTCTGCTATATACTTGTTCATTTCATCATAATAATAATCTTTTCCATAGAGAACATTCCATTTAGGATTTCTGTGAATGTAATCCAGTTCTTCAGTGTAGATGATATACTCAATATCATTTGCAGAGATATAGTCTGCAAAAGGCATATTATTTTCCTCTAGGTAAGTTAGATTTCTATAATCAAGTAATTCATTATTATCAAAATAAAATTCCATATTGAGATTTCCTAGAGTTTTTGCATCTGGAGGAATTACACTTAAGTCATTTAAATACACGTTATAATCATAGTGAGTATATAACCTTACCTCTTTTAATGTATAATAAGAAGATAGAATAATTGATATTCCCAAAAAACATATTATTAACTGTTTTCGATAATCTACAAGCTTATATATCAAGGCAAAAGTCAGTAAATAGAAGAATGGAAAAATAAATATGATATTCGTTTGATTATATCTACCAATAATGATAAATCCTACGTTGATACCAATAATACACGTTAACAATCTTATAATAGTTATATTTGAAAATATTTCTTTTTTGGTATTATTCTTACCCCCAAAATATTTAACTAATAAATATAGAATAGATGAAACAGTTATGATTCCAAAAATAATAAGGTAAGCTTGTATAGGTGGCGTGTAATAAGTACCGCTTATACCTTGATATAACTTTTTGTAATAATATGGAATTGTTAATATTTTATCAAAAAAGCTAGAGTTAACCCCTAGGGTTTCACCAAAATTAGTATAATGAGTAATGAAATTAGAATCACCAATAAAACTTAGAATTACAAATATTAATGCAGTAAATCCAGTTGTCATGATTAGTGTTAGTAGATGACGGATTTTTTTAGATCTATAAAATACATCAATTATATATAGTAACCCAAAAACAACAGCGACAACAAAACTATTGGGATGAATACCAACAGATAAACCGATTATGAGTCCCAGTAGAATATGTGGATTTATTTTATTATTGCCAATTGGTGATAAGTAATGATAAAATCCAAGCATAAAGAAAAACAGGATAACAATCTCTTGTCGTGCAAAGTGAGAAGCATACATGAATTGTATATTTACACTAAATAGTATAGTAAGCAATACTGCGTATACATTATCTTTAAATATTTTAGTGGATATACCATAAAAAAGAATCAATGTGAATATGCCAAAAATCAAAGAAATCAGTCTGACTGAAAAGATGTTATAACCGAATACAAATATAAAAGGCATTTGTATTAGATGAAAAATTACTTTTATGCTGTGAGGAAATCTAGGATAAATATTGAAAAATGTTTCAGTACAATAGATTGATTTACTTTCCATCATATTTCTTGTTAAGCCGCTTAGCCAAGGTTCATCAGAATGAATGAAGGGAAAAATTTCTAGACAATTTAAGCTAATAATAAAGTATAATATTAGATACACAGCAATTAAAAAAAAATATTTTTTTGATTTTATCATATCAATCAATCCTTATAATTACAAAATTTAGTAGTTTGTATTATTCTTCACATAGTTATTATATTATATCATAATAACTAGCCAAATTACATGCTATATAGCAACCCTATTCAACTATCAGATACTATATCAGTAAAACTTATGACCATCATAAAATTTAATAGTGTATAATTGTCTTTATAAGAAAAAGAGTTGAGCTTAATAATTTCCCAGTTTGTATATTATTTAACAATGTTAACGTTAAATATCTAACAATTAATCAAACATATGAATTAACCAAACATAAGAATGAATACATAAGTGGATTGAAAATAATTAATAATATGATAATAATTATTTCTACTCTACTTATAGCTACAAGGTTAATATTGAATTGTAATGTTCAATATATACCATGTTTACTAATATAATCAGAAGATATTTTTAGCTGTTTCTAGTTAGAAGTATATAGGAGGAGTTAGTCATGAAGTTTAAAACTAACCATAAGAGAGGTATTTTACTTCCTCTATTGATTGTGTTTGTTTTGCTTTTTACTTCTTGTAACAATACAAGTTATAAAGGAAGTAATAATGTTGTAGAACCAACTGAAGTTAAAGAGGCAATGAATAATAGTGACGTAATTGTTATTGATGCAAGATCTCAAGAAGACTATGAAAAAGGACATCTTGAAGGAGCTATTTGCCTTAATACAGACAGTCTTACTGTATCTGAACCTATTAAAGGTATGTTAGCACCAAAAGAGCAAGTTGAAAAAGTACTGAGTGAAAAAGGAATTTCTAACGATAGTACTCTATATATCTACGATAATAGCGGCGGCGTATATTCAGGTCGTGTATGGTGGGTATTAAAAGTCTATGGTCATGATAATGTAAAAGTTATTAATAATGGTCAAAAAGGTTTAGAACTTGCTAAACTTCCTATGTCTTTAGAAGTACCAGAATTATCACCAACTGAGTATATTGCTAAAGAGGCTAACAGTGATATGATAGCTACTATGGACTATGTTAAAACTGTTGCAGAAAATGAAGATAGTAAAGAAAAGATTATAGATGTAAGAAGCAAAGCAGAATATGAAGAAGGGGCTATTCCTAACGCTGTTTTATATCCCCATATAAAAAATTTGTATACTGATGGAACATTCAAGTCAGCTAGAGACACATTTTTATTCTATAAAGATTTAGGTCTTGATAAAGATGATACAATTATTCTTTATTGTAAATCATCTTTCCGTGCAGCACAAGCAGCACTATTACTTGATGAAGCAGGTTTCAAAAATGTAAAAGTGTATGATGGTGCATGGTTAGAATGGTCTGCTGGTGATATGCCAACGGAGAAAGAAGAAAAAACAGTACCTGACTCCGGGGATGCTTCATAATTATCATGATTTTATTTAAATGGAGGGAACATAATGAAAAAACTTAATAAGTTAGTAGCTTTACTTTTAATGGTAGTCATGGTATTAAGTGTTGCAGGTTGTGGTTCTAAAAAAGATGATACTGCAGGATCAATGGATTTAAGCAACGGTACAGAAAGTTCAGACACAACTAAAAAAACTAATGATACCAAAAAAGATAGTGATGCAAAAGAAGCATTTAATCTAGAAGAAGGCATTAACGATTACTATGCAAATATGCCAGAGCATATTTATAAAATCAATCAAAAAGAATTTATTGATAAAGTAAAAGCTAATGACGATATGGTTGTTGTGGACATTCGTTCAGATGAAGATTATAAAAAAGGTCATGTAAAAGGAGCATATAATGCACCTTGGGGACCAGCAATTGCTGAAAATATTACAAAAATTGCACAGGATAAAGAAGTATTCATTTACTGTTATTCTGGACAGACAGCAGGTCAAGCTGTAATGACATTGAACTTAGCTGGTATTAATGCAAGGAGCGTAAACTTAGGATTTAATTATGGTATATCTAAGGTTGAAGGCTATGAAGACGTAATTGAAGAAACAGTGAATGCATTTGGTTCAGAAACATATGATGTACCAGAAGCGGTTCAAGCTGCATTAACAGATTATTATAATGGTTTAGCAGATGTAAAAGATACAAAATTCAAAAACTATAAAGTATCTGAAGATAATCTAAAAGCTATGATTGATGATGAAGAAGATTTCTATTTACTATCAATCAGAGGTGATAAAGATTTTAATGAAGGACATATTGCTGGAGCTAATAATATACCTTGGGGAGCAGGAATGGAAAAACAATTTGCTACTCTTCCAAAGGATAAGCCAGTAGTTGTATACTGCTATACAGGACAGACAGCAGGTCAAACAGTAGCAGGACTTCGTTTATTAGGTATAGACGCTGTTTCATTAAATGGTGGGTTAGGTATGACTGCCAATGCACCAATTGGATGGACAAATAAAGGTTATGATGTAGTAGCTAATGGTGCAGTTGAAGCAGGAGTTAATGATTACTTCGCTAATATGCCAGAACACATCTACAAAATCAACCAAAAAGAATTTATTGAAAAAGTAAAAGCTGACGAAGATATGGTAATTGTTGATATCCGTTCAGCAGAAGATTATAAAAAAGGTCATGTAAAAGGAGCATATAATGCACCTTGGGGACCAGCTATAGCAGAAAATATTACTAAAATATCTCAGGATAAAGATGTATATATCTACTGTTATTCTGGACAGACAGCAGGTCAAGCTGTAATGACATTGAACTTAGCAGGAATCAATGCTAGAAGTGTTAACTTAGGATTTAACTTTGGTATTTCAAAAGTTGAAGGATATGAAGATGTAATAGAAGAAACTGTTAATGAATTTGGTTCAGAGACTTACGATGTACCAGAAGAAGTTAAAACAGCATTAACAGATTACTATAATGGTTTAGCTGATGTAAAAGAATCTAAATTCAAAAATTACAAAGTATCTGAAGAAAACTTAAAAGCTATGATTGATGACAAAGAAGATTTCTACTTATTATCAATCAGAAGTTCAAAAGACTTTGGAGAAGGCCATATAGTCGGAGCTAACAACATACCTTGGGGAGTAGGAATGGAAAAACAATTCAGTACTCTTCCAAAGGATAAAACAGTAGTAGTATACTGTTATACTGGTCAAACAGCAGGTCAAACAGTAGCAGCACTTAGATTATTAGGTTATGATGCTGTATCCCTTAATGGTGGAATGGGTATGGAAATCAATGCTCCACTTGGATGGATAAATAATGAGTTTGAAGTTGTAAAATAGTAAATATATCAAAAAACTGTCAGTGATTAAAAGCTGGCAGTTTTTTTTATTGCCCTATATTTTTTTGTTAATCATGTGATTGTTTTTATTTGCTTCTGTAATCAAGAAAATGTATATAATTTACTAATTATGGATAACTTGATAATAAGGTAATATATAAGTTGAATTAAATAATAGCTATAAATCTAGCAATTAGTTAGTTTTTATAACCAGCCTAAAATTATAAAAAAGTAGAATCAAAGGAAGGAATATGTATGAAAACAATTATTGGAATTAAAGTAAGTAATCGATTAGAAGAAGTTGATAGAATGCAAGATATTCTTACAGAGCAAGGGAGTATCATTAACTCTAGATTAGGGCTCCATCAAGGTAATAGTTCAAAAGAAGGCATTATACTATTAGAATTAACAAATCAAGCAGATAATAAATGCGATGAATTAGAAAACTCATTGAAATCTATAAAGGGTATTGAAGTAAATAAGATGACATTTTCTTAAGATTAATTTAGTTCTTCAACATATAAAATCAAGAAAAATAATATTGAATTTATTGAACTGTGTTTAGAGATATTTAAGTTCAATATATAGAGTAAAAGAAAAGGTACAGAATAATTGTTGTTTTGTATCTTTTCATATTAATTAATGTATTTTATTATGATTCTTACTTGACATTACTTGGATATCCAAGTATAATTTAAGAAACTTGGACATCCAAGTATTTCAACTTGATAGGAAGTGATATTTGTGAAAGCTGATAATACGTTATATTTAATTGGGAAGGTTAGAGCTAAGATTAATCAATTTATTATCTCAGAATTGAAGAAGAAAGGGATTAATGGAATAGTACCTTCTCATGGAAATATAATTCTATCACTTTTGAGAAATAAGAGTTTGACTATGAGTGAATTAGCTGAAGAGATTGGAAAAGATCCATCAACAATAACAACTTTAGTTAAAAAATTAAATGATTTCGGATATACACAGATGATAAAAGATGAGAAAGACAAGAGAGTCAATAGGGTATCCTTAACATCGAAAGGTAAAGAATTAGAAGAAGCATTTGTTATTATATCTGAGGAGATACATAATAAGCAGTACAATAATATCAGTAATAGTGAAAAAGAAATTTTTAGACAGGTACTAAAAAAGATGATTAATAATTTCAGTTAAACCAAAAGGAGGTTTATTCTATGAAAAAAATACTTATAATATTATCCCTAGTATTGATTAGTGGATTGATATTATCTAGCTGTAAATCAAAAACAAAAGATGACAATTCATTGACTATAGGAATGGAACTGGCATATCCACCATTTGAAACAAAAGATGAAGAAGGAAATCCAACAGGTGTAAGTGTTGATCTAGCAAAAGCATTAGGTGAATTTTTAGATCGTCCCGTTACAATTGAAAACATTAATTGGGATGGACTTATACCTTCTCTACAGACTGGTAAAGTAGATGCCGTAATATCTTCAATGACCATAACTGAAAAACGTGGAGAAGTTATTGATTTTTCAGATCCTTATGCTCATTCTTATTTAGGATTATTAGTTAATAAAAACTCGAATATCAAAAGTATTGAAGACCTAAATCAAGAAGGTAAAATTATTGATGTGAAAAAAGGAACGACAGGCTATCTATATGCAAGTGAGAATCTCACCAAAGCTCAGATAAATGGATTATCATCAGAAAATGCAAGTGTAATTGAGGTAACTCAAGGAAAAGCAGATGCATTTATATATGACCAACTTACTGTTTATCGCCAAAGTAAATTGAATGAAGAAACAACAGAAGCTATATTGATACCATTTCAAGATAGTGAGAGTTGGGGAATAGGCGTAAAAAAAGACAATACAGAGTTACTTAATAAGATAAATGACTTTATAAAAGAATTTAAAGAAAAAAAAGGATTTGATGAAATTACAGAAAAATATTTGAGTGAGGAAAAGAAAACATTTGACGAACTTAATTTTCCTTGGTTCTTTGATTAGGGTGGAAATATATGAGACAAGCAAATGATAAAAAAATAACACTACTAAATAAAGTCATTAGCGCTACATTAGTTTTATTGATTATAACATTATTTATGTATGTATCCATAAGAGCCATTGATTTGAAATTAGATTTTACAACTTTAATAGAATATAAGCAGAGAATATGGCAGGGATTTTTTATGACTATAATTATCTCTGTAGGAAGTCTAGTACTTAGCATATTAATAGGTTCAATAACTGCTATAGGACAGAATTCTAGAATATTGACAATAAGCTATCTATGTAAAGTATATATACAGATAATACGAGGAACTCCACTTCTTGTACAGATATATTTCTTCTATTATATTATTGGTACTGCATGGGGCGTTGATAATAGATACATAGCAGGAATAATCATCTTATCAATATTTGAAGGAGCATATATTTCAGAAATCATTAGAGGCGGATTAGAAAGTATAGATAGCCAGCAGTATGAAATAGCAAAAGCTATTGGACTTACACCAAGAAAAACATTCAGATTTATAACGTTCCCTATATTGATGTCACGAATATTACCAGCATTAACAGGGCAATTCGCTTCTATTATAAAAGATTCATCCTTATTGTCGGTAATAGCATTAATTGAACTTACACAAACAATACAAGAAATATCAGCAGTCAACTTCAGAATGTTTGAAAATTATATATTTGTTGGAGCATTGTATTTTATCCTTACATTTGCAGTATCAATGTTATCCAGAATGTTTGAGAGGAGGTATAAACATGAATATAGAACTAAGAAATCTTTGTAAAAATTATGGAGACAGTACAGTGTTAAAAGACATCAATTATAAAGACGATATTAATTCTATTGCAATCATTGGTCCATCAGGTGGAGGAAAGTCAACTTTACTTCGTATAATTGGCGGGCTGCTTCTTCCAAGCTCTGGAGAAATGTACATTGATGGTAAAAAGATTATTTTTGAGGAGAAATCACTACAATTGTTACGGAAAAAAATTGGGTTTGTATTCCAATCTAGAGGACTTTTTGAACACTTAACAGCTATGGAAAATGTTATACTACCTCTAATACATACTTTTGGTATAAATAAGACCGATGCAATTGAAATAGCTACCAAGCTTTTTGAAAGATTTGGATTATCACTGGAAAAAGATAAATATCCATCACAGCTATCTGGAGGTCAGCAGCAAAGAATATCTATAGCTAGAGCAGTGGCTATAAAACCAAAATTATTGTTGTTAGACGAGCCAACTTCTGCTCTAGATCCAGAATACACAGGAGAAGTTTTAGATATGCTAAATGAATTTCAAAACGATGGATTAGATACTATAATAGTAACTCATGAAATGGGTTTTGCAAAAAATTCATGTGAGAAAATTATTTTCTTAGCTGAAAATACAATAATAGAAAGTGGTAATAGTACAAAGTTATTTAGAGAACCTAAAACCAAGCAAATGATAAGCTTTTTAGATAAGATACTGGAATGGAAAGTCTAATATGACATTGACATATTCTGTTATATGATTTAAACTAGAAAAAAATTGAATAATTGGAATAGGTGGCAATTTTTATTGCATAATAGGGAATCAGGTGAAGAACCTGAACGGTCACGCCGCTGTAACGTGGAGTAATTTTACATAAACCACTGTATTAATAAGAAGCTGATAAATAAGCATCTTGAAATATGGGAAGGGGTAAAATTATTAAGAAACTAAGTCAGAAAACCTGCCTATCTCTAAAACACTTTCACTTATACGAAGTGAAAACTCTGCGAGTGACAGAGGGTGTGGAATACTTGATATAATCTTGTGATAGAATATTTGCCGTATACTACATATATCAATTTTATGAACATAATAATCAGCTTTACATACATAAGGATCCTTTAGTACAGGAGCATTTTGTAAAAGCTAGATTTTTTGTAGTTCAACAGAGCAAAATTCAAGATATAGATTGGGTTCTTCATGCTTTTTAACTTGCGGTTAGTTAAAGGGCTTTTTTTATTGCAAAATAATAATTCTACCTTTTATTTTGCGAATTTTTCACCTTTTAAATATTAAAAAAAAATAATATGTTGTATGGAGGACTAAAGAATGAAAAAGAAACTTGCTGTTATATTTATTTTATTGGGATGTATGGTTTTATTAAGTTTTACAGGATGTAATAATGCTAAAAAGACAGATAAAAAAGTAGTTGATGTAGAAACAGAAGGTATGCAAAAAGATAATTCAGAAGAAAAAGATTCAGCTGATATGGATAAAAAGTCAAAAGAAATGGATAAGAAGATGTCAGAAGGTATGGACAAAAAGACGCCCAAAGGTATGGGTGAAGGTAAGATGCCATCAATGGGAAGTGCTGTAGTTACTGTATCAGAAGGAGAAGGTTATCCGGTTACTATAACTGATATGTATGGTAATGAAGTAACGCTAGAAAAGAAACCAGAAAAAATAGCTGCAATATCAGGTACTTTCCTAGGAGTATTATATGATTTAGGTGGTGAATCAATATGTACATCTGAAACCAGTGGTGGAGCACCTATAGATTTAGAGGAAATAGAGGGATTACCAGTAGTGGGAAAAGTATATAAACCTGATATTGAAAAAATAGTTGCATTACAACCCGAATTGGTTATAGCCCAATTTGGTTTACAGAATGGAGTAATTCCAGTTTTAGAACAAAGTAACATAAAAGCTTTAGCTCTACATATGAGAACATATGAGGATGTTTTAGATAACATAAGGGCTATAGGAAGAATTATTGATGAATCAAGCAAAGCTGAAGAAGTTATTGCAGATATGGAAAATGACAAGAAAACATTAGTGGATAAATTACCTGAGGAATCAAAAAAAGTAGTAATTCTATATGCTACATCAAAAGATGTTTCAGTTAAATTACCTAAGAGTATAGCAGGAAATGTGGCTGATATATTAAAACTTGAAAACATAGCCGCAGGTTGTGCACCAGAAGGAATGGGTGGAGAAACGACACCATTTAGCATGGAATATATTATTGAAAAAGACCCAGACGTAATTCTAGTATCAAGTATGCTAAGTTCTGATGAAGATGCTAAAAATGTTATAACTGAGAAAATGGGAAAAGATCCAGTATGGAAAGAACTTAGAGCTGTTAAAGAAGGAAATATTGTTTATTTACCACAAAAGTACTTTTTATATAATGCAGGTTGTGACTTTGTTGATGCCATTGAATATATGGCAAAAGGAGTATATCCTGAAGTATTTGGTGGTTTAGATGAATAAAACCGCTTCTAAGGATAGTAACAAAATAGCATTCATTATAGCATTTGGAATATTATTGATTATAGCTTTTTTATTAAGTAATGCTAAGGGTAGCATGAATGTATCTATGAAAAGAATATTAGAAGTAATTATTAATAACGATGGTTCAGCAGAGAGATTGGTAATATGGAACATCAGGTTGCCAAGGACTATTGTAGCTGGATTAGTAGGAGTCAATCTAGCTTTGTCAGGGTGTATTTTACAAGGGGTCATGCGAAACCCCTTGGCTGACCCAGGTATCATAGGTATATCATCAGGAGCTGGACTTGCTGGAATAATTATATTGATATTATTTCCTAAACATCAAATGTTGGTTCCACCATTTGCATTTGTTGGTGCTATGGGTGCCGCAATAATGATATATATATTATCTTGGAAAGGTGGTATACAACCAATAAGAGTTATTCTTGCAGGAGTTGCAGTTTCTACCTTGCTTGGTGCAGGTATCTCAGCGTTGATGGTATTTTTTAGCGATAGAGTACATGGTGCATTAATGTTCATGAACGGTGGATTGTCTGCAAGAAGTTGGCCAGAACTGTGGACAATACTACCATATACGATTATTGGTTTGATTATCTTATCCTTCATGTCGGAAAAATTGAACATACTTGTTCTAGGCGATGATATAGCAAGAGGAGTAGGTCTTAATGTTGAAATAGTTCGTTTTGGATTAACTGCAGTTGCAGCTATGTTGGCGGCTAGTTCAGTAGCGGTGGTTGGTTTATTAGGATTTGTGGGTCTGATTATCCCGCACAGTGTTAGACTTATGGTTGGTAATGACTATAAGTATCTAATTCCTGGTTCATCACTACTTGGAGCAGCTGTTGTAATGTTAAGCGATACTTTTGCTCGTACTATATTAAGTCCTGTTGAAATACCAGTAGGAATTGTTATGGCAATCCTAGGAGTACCGTTTTTTCTATATTTGTTAAGAAAAGATTAAAATACAAATAGATGAGAGTTGGTTATATGGAAGAGATACTAAGAGCTGAGAATTTATCAGTAAGATATAAAGAAAACCAAGTTATAAAAGACCTGAATCTAAATATATGTAAGGGTAAAATATATTCTATAATTGGACCTAATGGTTCAGGTAAAACCACATTGTTAAGAACATTATCTAGGAATATTAAGCCTAATAAAGGGAAAGTGTTTCTCAATGGAGAAAATATAACTGGTATGAAAAGTAAAGAAATAGCTAGAAAAATGGCTGTTTTATCTCAGATACATGGAAGCAATACAGATGTAACAGTTAGAAATCTAGTAGTCTATGGGAGATATGCATACAAAGAATGGTGGAAAGGCGATAATGAACAAGATAATAGTATAGTAGATTGGGCTTTGGAAACTACTAAAATGAAGGAATTTGCTAATAAAAAAATGTGTAATCTATCTGGTGGAGAGAAGCAAAGAGCTTGGATTGCAATGGCAATAGCTCAAAAACCGGATATATTGTTGTTGGATGAACCCACGACGTTTCTAGATATAAGTCATCAGTTAGAGGTTTTGGAACTGGTTGAGAGTCTTAACAAGCAAAATGGTATCACTATACTTATGGTTTTACATGATATTAATCTTGCGGCTAAATATTCAGATGAATTGATTGTAATAAAAGATGGAGATGTTTATATTAAAGGAGACCCGTGGGAGATAGTAAGTGAAGAGAATCTTAAGGATGTATTTAATATCAATGGAGATATATCAGAAGATAAAGAGAGTGGAAAACCGATATTTTTCCCAAGATTAGTGAAGAGGGATTAAATTATATGTGTAGCAGTCAGGGTAACGTGTTATAATCACTTGCCTTACCCTGAGAAGCGGTCGGTCTGCGTGATTATAACACGTTACCCTTCTGTATTCATATTAGTTTGTGTAAGAATTAGGTTTCATTAGTGAAGAAGTAGTCAAGTATGTAGAGTGTAGTGATTTTAAATTTATGGAGAGAGGTAATTGGCGTGAAAATAACTGTGATATCGGTTTCTACATCAGTGATAGCGGGATTGATTAAGGTACAAGAGGATATTAATAAAAGATTTGATGATGTTTTAGAGTTAAGAATGTTTTATGCATCTAGGGCATTAGAGGATAGTAAGCTTAGAGAGATGGAAAGTGATATTAATGATTCTGATGTTACTTTTGTAGATTTGATGGGAAGTCCCAAAAAAGTTGTAGCGGCTGTAATGCATGGATTAGGTAATTGTAAGGGGAATGTTATACCTATAGGTGGAGCAGGTAGGAATTATCTAAGACTTGGTGAATTGACTGCTAGTGATATGGGTATGAGCAAGAAAAGTGGTAAAAAGCCTAAGAAGCCAATGGATAGGGCTAAGATGCAGAAAATGGCTGATATGGCGGAGAAGATGGGTAAAATAATACCTGTTGGAAAGCCAAGGGATATGCGTAACTTCGTTCAGATAGGTAAATATTTTCAGAATGCTACTATTTTGCAATTGACTAACATGATGTATTTGTTGTTAAGAGATTATGGGAAAGTAAAAGGGATTCCGAAACCAAAAGAATCAGAGATGTTACCAGATATAGGTTTGTGTGATCCAGACACTAAAATGTATTTTGATGAATATAAAGAGTATTCTAGTATTTATGAGTATGATACTAATAAGCCTACGGTAGCTTTATTATTTTATGGACATACTTATCCTAATGATACATCAGATTGTATTGCTGAGATAGCAGAAAGAATGAGACCTTTTGCAAATATATTACCGATTGCATTTTCCAAGACAAAGACAGATAATCAGGATCTGTTAAAAGAGTGGTTATTACATGCAGTAGGTAAAAAAGTTAATCTTATCATTAATTTCATGTCCTTCAGATTAGGTGCAGGACCTATGGGTGGAAATGCAGATTATGCGGTTAGTGTTTTGGAAGATGTTGATGTACCAGTTTTTCATCCATTTTTTATGACTAAAAGAAGAGAAAGTGAATGGTTAGAAAGTGTGGAAGGTATTAATTCATCTGAATTTTTATTGTCGGTTATGCTTCCAGAGTTAGATGGAGCTATAGAGACTTATCCTATTGGAGCAATGGCTGTACCAGAATATAATAGTGAATTTGATATTGAAGTAAGGGAACTTAGCTTGATAGAAGATAGGGTCTTGAAACTTGTTTCTAGAGTGAAAAATTGGTTGAAACTGCAAAGCAAGGAGAATTCAGATAAAAAAGTAGCTATTATATGTTACAATTATCCACCAGGTGAAGATAATCTTTTCGGAGGAGCTTTTCTTGATACATTCAATTCAGTGGAGAATATATTAAAAGAATTAAATGTCAATGGTTATAATGTAAAGCCATTTAGTGCTGACGAGTTAATGGATAATTTTTGTGCTGGTAAAATAGTGAATTCAGGCAGATGGTCTGATGAAGAATCTGAAGAGGATTTTATTAAGTATGGCACTAATAAATATAATGAAGATTTGAAGGGAAAATGGTATAAAGATGAGATATTGGAGCAATGGGGTAAAGCACCAGGAGATGTGATGAGCGATGGGAAGAATTTTCTTATACCTGGATTGATCAATGAGAATATTTTTATAGGTCTACAACCTACAAGAGGTATACATGAAAATCCAGAAAAAGTCTATCATGACAAAACATTATTGCCTCCACATCAATATATAGCTTATTATCAATGGTTAAAAGAGGAGTTTGGGGCTGATGTAATTATTCATGTTGGAACACATGGTACATTGGAATTCTTGAAAGGAAAAGAATGTGGTATGTCCAGTAAATGTCTACCAGATATGTTAGTGAGTGATTTGCCACATCTATATATTTATTATTGCGGTAATCCATCAGAAGCAATGATTGCCAAGAGACGTTCACATGCGGCGTTAATAGGTTACCAACCACCTACGTTTGTTGAAGGTGAGTTATATGGTGAATATGCAAAATTATCAGCTATGATTGATGAATATCATGAAGCACTAAGAATATCTCCTGTAAGAAGTGATGATGTTTATGATAATATAATGAAGAAAGCTATGGAAAACAATCTTCCTAGTAATCTGGATGAAATTGAAAGTGAGTTATATAGGATGAATCGTTCACTTATTCCAAAAGGCTTGCATGTTTTTGGCAAATGTTTTGATAATGAGGAAGTTCATAGATATGTTGAGTTTGTCCTAAGATATGATAGAGGCAATGTTCAATCTCTTAGAAGAATCTTAGCAGTTAATAATGGCTATGATTATGATGAAATATTAGAAAGCAATAATGTTGAAGTGTTAAAAGAAATAGATTGTGAAATGAAATCACTAATTGATACATATTGGAGAGATAATGGTAGAATCAATAAAAATCTTGATATAACAGATAGCTTGAAAATTGAAGTACATAACACGATGAAGTATGCAGATGGGTTAATGGAAAAATGTAATAACAATAATGAGATTAATGGACTGCTAAAGCTTTTAAAAGGGGAATACTTAAAAGCTAAATTAGCAGGAGATACTATCAGAAATCCTGAAGTCATGCCAGCGGGATATAATCTATATCAATTTGACCCAAGGTTTGTTCCAAGTGAAACGGCTTATGAGAGAGGCAAGAAAATCGCTGAGAATACAATTAGTCAGTATCTAAGTGAACATGGTGAATACCCTAAAAGTATAGCAGTAGTTTTATGGGGACTTGAAACTTCCAGAACACAAGGGGAAACAGTGGGACAAATATTGGCTTATCTAGGGATCAGGCTTGGACAATCAAGGAATGTATGGGAACCTAAATACGAGATAATACCTGAGAAAGAATTGAATAGACCCAGAATTGATGTAGTCATAAATATGTGTGGTTTCTTTAGAGATATGTTCTCTAATATAATCCATGATCTGAATGAATTATTTGAGTTGTTATATGAAATAGATGAAAGTGATGAGTTTAACTATTTTATAGCTAATAGCAAGAAAGTGTATAAAAAATTATTAAATGATGGTTATGATAATGATGAAGCCCTGGAGCTATGCAGATCTAGAATATTTGGACCAGCAGAAGGTGAATATGGAACAGGTATCACTAAGCTTTTTGAAACTAAGAATTGGGAAAATGAATCTCAGATTGGTGAAACTTTTGTTAAGAGTTTAAATCATGTATATAGTAAGAATCATAGAGGAAAAGAAGCAGGAGAATTGCTTAATAATAATTTGAGTTCTGTGGATGTAGTTTCGCAAATAAGAAGTAATCATGAGTATGAGGTAACAGACCTTGACCATTACTATGAGTTTTTTGGTGGACTTGCTAAATCAGTAGAAATGGCAAAAGGGTCAAAAGCTGAAATATATATTACCGATACAACAGGTGAGAGAATCGAAACAGAAGGTGTGGAGAAATCCATAAATAGAGGGATTAGAACAAGAGTGCTGAATCCAAAATGGATAGATGGTATGTTGGAGCATAAATATCATGGAGTTCAGAAAATATCAGATAGATTTGAGAATATTATGGGGTTGGCGGCTACTACTAATAAGGTGGAAGAGTGGATTTATGATGATTTGCATAGTAAATATATTGATGATGATGAGATGAGGGAGAGACTGAAAGAGAATAATAAGTGGGCTTATTTTTCTATTGTTGAACAGATGATGGAGTATGAGAAGAGAGGTTATTGGAAGGCTACAGATGAACAGAAGGAGAAGTTGATGGAGGTTTATTTGGAGTTGGAGGGGGATATTGAAGAGGATGTTTAAATAGAATACTACTACTAAGGGGCAACAGTCAGGTTGTAAAGTGTTATAATCACTTGCCTTACTCTGAGAAGCGATCGGTCTGCGTGATTATAACACTTTACAAGCTTCGGTTGGTGCCAATTCATGGATAGTGGGGAATCTGAAGGAGATAGATAGTTATTTGTTGAGTGTATGTACATTGTATTTGTTTCTTGGTTAATTTTTGATATGGCTTTAGGGTACTTTAAGTATATTTATATTTAAATACGAATACTTAGTATGTTTTAATTAAAATACTGAAGTATCCTGTAGTTAGGCTAGTAATATGTGTATTTCGAGTTTTTAAGGACGCCGAACCCAGCTTTTTGCTCAGGACGAGCAAGTAGCTGGCGAAACATATACCTATACTATTTTGCAAAAGCCACGTAAGAACAAAACATTTTTCTGACTTACTTGTAAGATTATATGATTACAATAGTGGTAATTCGTAAAAGAAATCAGTATAAGTTAATCTAAATAATAGTAAAAAAATTATAATAATTATATAATATTTTTTAATAATTTATATTAAATTAGAATAGTAAAAGGAGTTAGAGTTATGAAAAATATAAAAAAGCAATACCCCTTCACTGCGATAGTGGGACAAGATAATATGAAGAAAGCTCTTTTGCTTAATGTAATTAATCCATCTCTTGGAGGTGTTTTGATTAGAGGGGAGAAGGGAACAGCTAAATCTACTGCTGTGAGAGCTTTAGCTGATTTATTGCCGGAGAGAAAAGAGATGAAGGATTGTAAGTTCCATTGTAATCCAGATGATATAAGCGTATGTTGTGATTCATGTGTTGATTTGATCAAGTCTGGAGATGCAGATACTAAAACAGGGAAGATGAGGGTTGTTGATTTGCCTGTAAGTGCAACGGAGGATAGAGTTGTGGGGACACTGGATATTGAACATGCTATTAAGATGGGTGAGAAGAAATTTGAATCTGGAATTTTAGCGGAAGCTAATAGAAACATACTTTATATTGATGAAGTCAATTTGTTGGATGACCATGTTGTGGATATTTTGCTTGATTCAGCGGCCATGGGAGTTAATACTATTGAGAGAGAAGGGATTTCTTATACTCACCCTGCTAGGTTTGTATTGGTTGGTACTATGAATCCAGAAGAAGGAGACCTTAGACCACAGCTTCTTGATAGGTTCGGGCTTGTTGTAGAAGTTATGGGAGAGAAGGAAACAGGAAAAAGAGTTGAGGTTATTAAGAGAAGATTAGAGTATGAGGCAAATCCTGAAAAGTTTGTTGATAAGTATATTGATGAAAATACCAGATTGAATGAAAGGATTATGAATGCTAAGAGTATAATAGGTTCGGTTGAATACGATGATGAAATATTGGATATAGTGGCAAGGTTGTCTATTGAGTTAGAAGTAGATGGACATAGGGCAGATATAACTATGGTGAAAACAGCAGTTACTAATGCTGCATTTAATGGAAGAACTAAGGTTACTAAAGAAGATTTGTTGGAGGCCGCGGAGTTAGTATTACCACATAGAATGAGAAGAAGACCTTTTGAAGAAGGAGTATTAGACTTTGAAAGGGTAAAACAAATTATTGGATAAGGTGACTACTATGAATAGATCAGAAGTGGTATTTCCTTTTGCAGCAATAGCTGGACAGGAAAATGTTAAGAAAGCTCTTTTACTCAATGCAGTTAATCCTAGTATTGGCGGTGTTTTAATTAGCGGAGAAAAAGGTACAGCAAAATCTACTTTGGTAAGGGGATTAGCTGATGTTATCAGAGAAAGTGTTATAGACTTGCCATTAAATATAACAGAGGATAGACTTATAGGTACTATAGACATTGAGACAGCAATCTCTAAAGGTGAAAAAGCTATAGATTATGGTGTTTTGCATAAGGCGAATGAAAATATTTTATATGTTGATGAAGTTAATCTGTTGAGTGAACATATTGTTAACTGCTTGCTGGAAGTATCATCTTCTGGTATTAATAAAATAGAAAGAGAAGGATTATCCTATAGCCATGAATCTAGGTTCATATTAATAGGAACAATGAATCCTGAGGAGGGTTATCTACGGTCACAATTTATAGATAGATTCGGGTTGTATGTGGAGAGTAGAGGTTCAAGAGATATTCAGGAGCGTAAGCAGATAATCAAAAGAAGATTAGATTATGAATTAGACCCAATTAGATTTTCTGGTAAGTGGGAAAAGGAAAATAATAATATAAGAGAAAAGATTATTAATGCTAAAGAGATTCTTGAAAAAGTTGTAGTAGATGAAGAACAATTGTATTTTGCGGCAGAGATAGCAAAAGCGGGAAATTGTTCAGGTCATAGAGCTGAGATATCCATAGTAGAAACGGCTAAAGCTATAGCTGCACTTGATATGAGAAAAGTAGTTGTTAAGGATGATATTGAAGAAGCAGCAAGTTATAGTTTGCCTCATAGAATAAGGGAAATACCTAATTTCAATGATAATAAAAAAGAGACAAATAATAATAGTGATAGTACATCTGATAATGAGATACAAAAAAACGATAAATCCAATAGTATTAAAGATGATTATATTAACCAAAGTGATACAAGGAATAATGATCTCAATAATATAGGGGATAATGAGTTAACTGCTGATGAGTATAGTGGTGAAAATGATAATAACAATCAAAACAATAATGAGGTGAACAACAAAGCTCATTTCCAAGAAAAGATTGAATTACCATTATATGATGACAAAATTATTCCCTTGGAAGTAAATTCTCATAATAATCCTAAAAAAATACTAGGAACAGGAAAAAGAACTAAAGTAAAAAATGATTCCCTAAGAGGTAGATATATTAAGTATTCTATTCCAAAAGGAAAAGTTCGTTCTATTGCATTTGATGCTACATTCAGAGCTGCATTACCCTATCAAAAATTAAGATGTAGAGACCAAGTAGCTATTGCTATAGAAAAGTCAGATTTCAGAGAGAAAATCAGAGAAAGAAGAACCGGAAGTACAATATTATTTGTAGTTGATGCAAGTGGTTCTATGGGAACAAAACAACGAATGAGGGCTGTAAAATCAGCAATTATTTCAATGCTTAATGATGCTTATCAAAAGAGGGATAAAGTAGGTATGATTGCCTTTAGAAAAGATAAAGCTGAAGTTTTACTTCCTATAACCAAAAGTGTAGATATGGCAGAGAAGAGGCTTAAGAATATACCTACAGGGGGGAAAACCCCTTTAGCTTCTGGGTTATATTTGACGTATGAGTTACTAAAATCTTATAAGATAAAGGAACCAGATACAGAACCTTTGATAGTACTAGTTACAGATGGTAAAGCCAATGTATCATTAAACAAAGGTAAACCTATAGATGATGCATTACATATGGCTAAAATGATAAAAAATGAAGGCTTTCAAACTATGGTTGTTGATACGGAAAGTGGTTTTATCCAATTAGGATTAGGCAAAAAACTTTCAGATGAAATAAATGGAGAGTATTATAAATTAGAAGATTTGAAAGCAAAAGAATTGAAGAGTATTGTTAAAAGATAATATCAGATAATACATTTTTTGAGATGGCTACAAGTTTTGGAAGATAGATTAGGTTTAGCTATTCATACCATTAAATGTCCTGTTTAAAGGGTATGCGCTATGCCGTTTATGGCTTCGCTCACCGCTAAATCTAGTCTATCTTCTTTTATATTGACGTTAGAAATGTATTATCTGACTTTCTAACTTGCTTTATTAATTAGAAGAAATCCATTCTGAAATATCATCAATAACTTTTTCATCTACCTGAGAAGGTATAAAATATTCATCAGGATTAGGAGTGCCTTCGCCTTTAGTGAATATATGATTAAGTCCGTCGTATAACTTGAAAGTTACATTAGCTTTTGATTCTAAGCTTTCTTTCCACATATTGAAATCTTCTACAGTAACTTGATAATCTCTTTTACCTTGTAAAATTAGCATTGGTTTTGTAATATCTTTTGCAGCAATAGTTGGTTTATAATCTTTTAGATCCAGGTAATAATCTTTACCGAGACCACCCAAATCTGCTGTTGTATAATTACTGGATTCATCAATTGTTTTTACTTTATCATAGACGCTCCTATAATAATCAATTTGTTTTTGTTCTTCATCAGTAATCTTACCATCTAGATTAGATAAATAAGGTATTTGATATATCAATAGATCTTCCATCGGTCTAGCAGGACCAGCAAAAATAATATAGCCATTAGCATTAGGAATTTCATTAGCTATACGTGGCATCAAATAACCGCTGAGACTATGACCAAGTACATAAACACCTGTAGAATTAATGTCTTTATTATCAAGGATATAATTGTAAGCATATACTACATCGTCTATGGTTTCATCATAAACAGTCAATTCCTCTTGCTCTGCTATCCATTTACTACGGTGAGCAAATACTCTTTTATCATATCTAAGAACTCCAATACCTTTACTTGCAAGTCCGTATGCAATATCTCTAAATGGCTTATTAGGTCCTACAGTTTCATCTTTATCTTGTGGACCAGAACCATGTGCAAGAATGATAATAGGATATTCATCTTTGTCTTTTGGAATAGTTAATATTCCTGGTAGTCGATATTCTTCGTGACCGAATTCCACAGGTATTTCTTTTGCATTTTCAGGAATACTTACTTCAACTGCTGCATCTTTAGCTGGTGTTAGAGAAAAACCTTCTATAACTTTATCTTTGTTGAATGATACAGTACAGTTGATATTACTTTTACTGTATTTATTTGTTATGGTAACTATTGTATGAGTATCTGTATTAGTTGTGTTGGTGGATATTGTTTCAATGAATTTACCTACTAAACCATTAATCTGACTATCTGTTGATTTTAACATCTCTTCATTAATCATCTGTTTTAGTTGTAAAGAAAAATTGAAGTTATTACTAATGAATTCAAAATCTTTAGCGATAAAAGCATTATTTATGCTGGTAGCTATTTCCTCTTCAGTACCATCTACCAATGTATCAGTATCTGATTGATCTGTATCAGACGTATCATCTTTTATATCAGATTGTTCATTTTTAGTAACATTTTCTGGCTCTTTATTTTCTTTTGTTTCTGTTGCTTTACATCCAGCTAATAGTAGTGCAATTATTGTTAATGAAAGAATAAATTTCTTCATATGATATCGCTCCTTTTATAGTTATTAGATTATTAGACAAATATCTAAATGTTTATTTAAAGTATAATCTAAAAACTAAATTGTGTCAAGATATTGATTTTATATTTGTTATAGAATATAATGATTTCATATATATAATTTAATATATGCTTACTATTATTATTTATAATTTAATAAAAGTGAGTAAAATAATCTATATTTATAAGGAAACTGGTGAAAATCCAGTACAGCCACCGCTACTGTATTTACTACTAATGCAATAAAAGCCACTGAATTAGTTTTTGGGAAGGCATTGCGTTAGGTTACATGTATAAGTCAGGATACTTTTTTAGATTACTAAGTATATTAAATCCAGATTGCGTGTGGAGATATGGGTTTGTTTTAATGTATATCTATAATATAAATTAATTCTAATACACATTTCTGCAAACATTATTCCTCATTAAGAATGGCAAGTTTTTTATTACCTATAACTCAATATAGTTTAAAAGTAACTATTAAAAATGCATCGTGCATAAAAAATGGAGTGAGAAAATGAATAATATAATGTTTCAAGGAACAGCTTCTACCGTTGGTAAAAGTATACTTACAGCTGCTTTATGCAGAATATTAAATGATGATGGAATTAGTGTAGCTCCATTTAAATCACAGAATATGGCGCTTAATTCTTTTGTGACAGAAGACGGAAAAGAGATGGGAAGAGCTCAAGTTGTACAAGCTGAAGCTGCTCGTATAAAATCTACTGTTGAAATGAATCCAATTCTTCTAAAACCGACTAGTGATGTTGGAAGTCAGGTAATATTGAATGGTAAAATATTCAAGAATATGTGTGCAAAAGATTATTTTGGTACAAAAGCCGGATTAAAAGATCATATAGTAGAGGCTTACAACAAGTTACAATCTAAATATGATGTTATTGTATTAGAAGGAGCAGGAAGTCCAGCAGAAATTAATCTTAGAGAGAACGATATTGTTAACATGGGTATGGCTGAGATGGTAGATGCACCTGTAGTACTTATTGGTGATATTGATAAAGGAGGAGTTTTTGCCTCAATCTATGGAACAGTTATGCTTCTTGAACCAGAAGAAAGAAAAAGAATCAAAGGATATGTTATCAACAAATTCAGAGGGGACGAAAAGATTCTTCAACCAGGTATAGACATGTTCTATAAAAAACTACAAATACCATGTCTAGGAGTTATTCCCTTCAAACCATTAAAAATAGACGATGAAGATAGCGTTACAGAAAGATTTGATAGAAAAACAGAGGGAGATATTATAATTGGTGTCCTTCGATTACCATATATGTCTAATTTTACTGATTTCACAGTATTTGAATTAGAAGATGGTGTATCCGTTAGATATATAAAAGAAAACGAAGACTTTGAAGGTGTCGACCTATTAATCATACCAGGCAGCAAAAATACCCTTAAAGACATGGAATACATACATAATTCCTCACTAAAAGCAGGTATCTACAGAGCTCATAGAAATGATATACCCATAATTGGTATATGCGGAGGCTATCAAATGCTCGGAGAAACCATAACCGATGAAAAAGGCGTAGAAACTGTCATGAACAGTATTAACGGTCTAGGTCTATTAGAAATAAAAACAGAAATGGAAGAAATAAAACAAACAACCCAAATAACAGGAAACATAATGCTAGAAATCCCCTTCGCAAAAAACTCCTGTAACCTAAAAGTAAACGGATACGAAATCCACATGGGTAAAACCCATCTAATGGGAGAAACTCTACCACTTGTTAAACTAACAGATGGACGACTAGACGGAGCAATCAATTCTAAGAAAAACGTGTTTGGAACGTATCTACATGGAATATTCGATAACGATGAATTGCGTAAAAAAATACTAGACCAAATAAGAAACAAAAAAGGATTAAATTGCAATAACAACATAGACTACGCAAAATTAAAAGACATGGAATACGACAAACTAGCAAAACTAGTACGTCAACATATTGACCTAGAAAAAATTAAAGACATAATTTACAATAGTTGATTTATAGAGACAATCAATTGCTACTACCACACGGGTAGAAGAGTAAAGTATTAGAATCACGCAGACCGACCGCTTCTCAGGGTAAGGCAAGTGATTCTAATACTTTGCCCTGACCCCTTTCAACAATTCCATAAAAAATCCACATCTAAGAGGTGTTATCATTGAAAGTTATTATAATAATATGTATAGCAGTAATACTTGACTGGATATTTGGTGATCCATTGAATGTGCCACATCCTATCATATACATAGGAAAATTAATAAGTAAATTAGAAAAAAGCATAAGAAAAAGTAAAATACCTCTAAAAGCAGGTGGCTTCATCTTGCTTTTTGCAACAGTAGGAATAACTGTAATTGTAATAACTCTTTTATTATTTGCTTGTGGGAAAATACATCCTTATGTTAGAGATGTTGTTACAACTTATCTCCTCTATACATCATTAGCAGCTAAATGTTTGAAGGATGAAGTATTAAAAGTTTGGAAAGCCATAGATGAAGATGATTTAGACTTGTCCAGAAAACAATTATCATACTTGGTTGGAAGAGATACCAATCATCTAACCGAAGAAGAAATTATTAGAGGAGCTATTGAAACAACAGCAGAAAATACTATAGATGGAATACTTGCCCCTCTTATGTTTATTGGTATTGGATTTATTTTCAATATGCCTGTGCAATTCGTTTTTATGTATAAAGCAGTAAATACCCTTGATTCAATGGTAGGATATCTCCATTCTCATTACAAAGATATAGGATTTGCTTCTGCTAAAACAGATGATATATTTAACTATATTCCAGCTAGGATTGGTAGTCTATTTATGCTGTTAGCTGGAGGTATACTTGGCTATAACTTCAGTAAAGGGTGGAAAATATTAAAAAGGGATAACAGAAATCATAAAAGTCCTAATTGTGGTTATCCTGAATCGGTGGTGGCAGGTCTATTAAATATTCAAATAGGTGGGACTAATACATATTTTAATGAGGTTGTTGTAAAACCAACTATAGGCGATACTCTAGAAGAATTAAGTGGAGACCATATAAAAAAATCTACTAAGATTATGTATGTATCGGAGATTATTACAGTTGGAATTATTTGCTTAATATCATTGATACTAACATTAATGATTGTTTGACTTAGGAAGGAATGAACTTTATGAATAAGCATGGCGGATATTATGGGAAATCAGGAGTTGTTGATTATAGTGTTAATATTAATCCATTAGGTTTACCTGAGGATATTAGAGAAACCATAATATCTAGTATAGATAATATCTGTAAGTACCCTGATATTGGGGGGAATAAAGCAAAAGAAGCTATAGCAAAACATATAAATGTAGATTCTAATAAAATAATAATGGGAAATGGAGCAAGTGAACTTATTTATCTATTTGCCAGAGCTGTAAAACCAAAAAAAGTATTAATCATCCAACCAACTTTTAATGAATACAGAAGGGCTTTTTCATTGGTTGGTAGTGAAATAGATGATTATATATTAGATAGCAAAGATGATTTCAAATTTGATTTGGATACTTTTTCTACAAAAATGAAATTATTTCAACCTGATGTTGTAGTTTTATGTAATCCTAACAATCCTACAGGAAAATATCTTGGATTTGATGTAATAAGTGAAATGATGGATATTATTAAGAAGCAAAATAGTTTTTTATTTATAGACGAGTCTTTTGTTGAATTTACTGGTAATGAGCCTGTTGGTGGTCGACTAGGTTATGAAGATATATTTTCTCTTAGGTCGATGACTAAGTATTATGCTGTTCCTGGATTAAGAATAGGTTATGCAGTGACTAATGATAGGGTTATAGAAAAGATGGAAGAATATAAGGAACCTTGGACTATGAATACTTTTGCTATTAATATTGTGCCAAAGGTTATTGCAGATAAAGATTTTCAGAAAAAAGTAGGTAAGTGGATTGAGGAAGAAAGAAAATATATGTATGAAGCTTTGAGTGATGTTAAAAATATTAAGGTATATAAAAGTTACTCTAACTTTTTCCTTTGTAGATTAAATTATTTCTCAGGAAATATGTTGAATTTAAAATTATTGGAAGATAATATGTATGTTAGGGTTTGTGATGATTTTGAATCGTTGAATGATGGGTTTGTTAGGATTGCTGTTAAGAGGCATGAGGATAATGAAAAGCTTGTAAGAAGATTAAAATATTTATTTTAGTGGTAGACTTACGTAGGTTAAATATGTATACAAAACAGCTTTAACAAATATTTGAAGAAAAACTAAATTCGTTCCAAGAAATATTACTAAACCTTAACAACTCCTTCGTCAAACAGTTAAGGTTCTTAACGTAATATTTCTTTCCACTCATTAAGGCACGAGAAAAAAATAAACTAGTCACCTTACTCGTCCTTTTAATTATTTTTGTCGTTATCCGATTACTTGCATACATATAGTATGAAACTAATCAGCTGCCTAGAAACTAATCAAAATTACTTCGCAAATTGACTAGTTTATTTTTTCCTCGTGCCTAAGATTTTCTTGTCAAATATTTGTAAGTCGCTTTATTTGTATACATATTTACCTACTGGGTAGTGGTATATGGAAAATGAGATTAGATGTGAGGTAAAATATATATTATATCTAGGATAGAGTTTATTTTGTTTTTGTAGGAAGAGTTCAAGATATTGAATTGATTATAGTGAGGAGTGAATGTTGTGGGAATTATTATGGTAACGGGTGGTGCCCGTAGTGGTAAGAGTACTTATGGGGAACAATTGGCTAAGGTGAGAGGTAAGAATATTGCTTATATTGCTACGGCGGTTGTTACTGATAAGGATATGGAAGATAGGGTTAAGAAACATAGGGAGTCAAGACCGAAAGCGTGGTTGACTATTGAGAGGTATAAGGGATTTGATAGTATTGATAAAGATGTAGTTATGTCAACTGATTTGTTTTTATTGGATTGTATCACTACGATGGTGACTAATCTCATGTTTGATAAAGAGATTGATTATGATACTTGTAGTAATGAGGACATTCAGATGGTTGAAGATTATGTGTTTGGAGAAGTTAAGAAGCTTCTTGATTTCATGGAGGGTAATGATAAGGAGATTATATTAGTTACTAATGAGGTTGGGATGGGAATAGTTCCAGCTTATAGGTTAGGAAGTATATTTAGAGATATAGCTGGAAGAGTTAATCAATATTTGGCTAGTAAAGCAGATGAGGTTTATTTTATGGTATCGTCAATACCTATGAAGATTAAGGGAGCTGATAAGTGATGAAGAGTTTCATACTTATGTTAACTTTTTTAACAAGAATTCCTATTAGTTATAGTTTTTCTTTTAATAGTAAAGATTTTATTAAAGGGATTAAATATATGCCGGTGATTGGTCTTATTATAGGAGGAGTTTTGTATCCAATAAGTTATTTTGGGGATAAAATGGTTCCGGTTATAGCATCACTGTTGATAATTATAGTTTATTTGATAATTACAGGGGGTTTACATTTAGATGGTTTAGCTGATGTGAGTGATGGTATATTCAGTTGCAGGGATAGGGATAGAATATTCGAGATTATGAAAGATAGTAGAATAGGATCCTTTGGTGTTATTGCATTAATATTATATTTCATGAGTATGTTAGTTTTACTCGGTTATAGTGACCCGGTTACTATATTTATTTTTCCTGTTGCAGGAAGATGTTTTGCTTTATTTGTATGTTCAATAAATGAATATGCAAAGGAAGCGGGTATGGGAAAAGATTTTATTGATAATACTAAGTGGTTTCATGTTGTAGCAGGATTCATATTGTTAGTTGTATTAATTGTTCTATTTAAGAAATACCTATTATTGGGAGCTATAGTAATAACAAGTTTAATTGTAATGTTATCTAATTCAAGTATCAGTAAAAAACTTGGTGGTATAACAGGTGATGTCATTGGTATGACCATTGAGTTTTCCCAGGTAGTATTTTTACTGAGTGCATATTTGCTAGAAACTTTTGTATAGTATTTGATCTTATATATATGGGGGATTAATGATGAAATTTATTTTTATAAGACATGGTGAGACACAGGCTAATGTAGAACAACTCATTTATGGAGTTACTCATTCTGAATTCACTGAGAATGGTTTGAATCAAATAAATAAGATATTAGATTATGTCAATCCACAACAAGTTGATTATTTTTATTCTAGTCCTCTTGAAAGAACTAAGATTATTGCAGAAAAAATTGAAGAGCGTATAGGGAAAAAGGCAGAATTCGCTAACGAAATCGGGGAAATGAATTATGGGGTTTTTGAAGGATTGACATCTAAGATAGCTTTAGAAAAATATCCAGATGAATATAATAGTTTTATGAATGATTATAAGAATTATATTATTCCAGAAGGTGAAAATGTTTTAGATTTTGATAAACGTGTAATTAATTTTCTTGATAGAATCAAAAATACAGAAGGTACTAGTATAATTGTAACTCATGGAGGAGTTATAAGAACAGCTATAATGTACTTGTTAGATTTAGATAGTGAGGATAGATGGCATTTTAAGATATTACCTGGAATGATTATTGAAATCGAGTATAAAAATGATTATGGTGTTTTGGTTCAAATGAAAGATAATAATAGTTAAGATATTTCGCAAGTAAGTCAGAAAAAGAGTTTTGTTGGGATTTTACTTGTTTGATTACCCGTTACAAAACACTTTTTCTTCTGTGTGAGTGATCTTTGGGCTACTACAGATATCTGGTTAGAGACAAAAGATAGATAATAAAATCAATATAATGGAAAGGAGTAAAAATAATGATTGAAAAATTTAGAGATATAACATTACTTAGTTTTGACCATAAGAATATATTAACAGTTGCTTGTGATTCTTGTGGGGGAATTGGTAACAAGGAGCATGATGTTATAAAAGTTGACCCTTATGTTACAGGTTATTATACGGCTGTTGTTTCTTTATCTGAGACTATAGCTCTTGGAGCGGAACCTGTGACAGTCATTAATACTTTTGCAGTTGAGATGGAAGATACGGGTAAAAGAATTATGGAGGGTATTAATGATGCCTTGGATAAGATCGGTTTGGACAGAGAGTCTGTAGTTACAGGAAGTACAGAAGAAAATATTCCTGTTACAGTTACAGG